>NZ_JBSGBN010000039.1:0-73213 GCF_053601275.1 Streptomyces sp. NPDC004752
CTCGGCGGCCGGCAGCTCACCGGCCGGCAGCGGGGCGGACTCGGCGGCGACCAGTTCGCCGTACGCCTGCGGGGAGCGGCGCACCGTCTGCGCCGCGTTGTTGATCAGGATGTCGAGCGGGCCCTCGGCGGCGACCGAGTCGGCCAGCGCCACCACCTGGGCGGGGTCGCGCAGATCGATGCCGACGATCTTCAGGCGGTGGATCCACTCGTCGCTGTCGGGCTGGGCCTTGAAGCGGCGGATCGCGTCGTTCGGGAACCGCGTCGTGATCGTCGTGTGCGCGCCGTCCCGCAGCAGCCTGAGCGCGATATACATGCCGATCTTGGCCCGGCCGCCGGTGAGCAGCGCCCGCTTGCCACTGAGGTCGGCGCGGGCGTCGCGGCGGGCCCGGTTCTCGGCGGCGCACTGCCGGCAGAGCTGGTGGTAGAAGTAGTCGACCTCGACGAAGCGCTGCTTGCAGATGTAGCAGGAGCGCGGGCGCTGGAGTATCCCCGCGATCCGGCCCGTCTCGGTCATCGAGGAGGGCAGGATGCCCTCGGTCTCGTCGTCGATGCGCTGCGCGGAGCCGGTCGCGGTGGCCTCGGTGACCACCTTGTCGTGGGCGGTCTTGGCAGCCCGGCGCTCCTGGCGGCGGCGCTGCTTGACCGTGCGGTAGATGTGCGAGGTGGCGCGGCGCACCTTGATCGCGTCGGGGTGGTCGATCTCGATCCGGCCCAGTTCCTCCAGCACGCCGAGGCACACCGCGAGGCGTTCGGGGTCGATGCCCGGACCGTACGCCGCGTCGTCACCGGGCGCCGACGCCCTCTCGGGGGCCGTCGGGCCGTCCTCTGTCACCGTCATCGCGCTGCCGTTTCCCTGATCACCGCGGGGCGCTCCGGTCGCGCCCGCCGTCGAACGCGGAATTTTACGGAGCGCCCGGCCGCACCGCCAAACCCAGTCACACCGCCGAGCCCGATCACACCGCCAAACCGGGCCGCACCGCCGAGCCCGGCCGCACCCACCGCCGAACCCGTGCGGCACCGGTCGGCGGCGTGGGCCGGGCGCCGCGGCGATCAGGGCCCGCTCGCCGCGCTCATGCCTCGCAGACCGTGATCAGGGCTTCGACCTCGTCGGTCACCGCGCGGGCCAGCCGGTCGAGGTCGGGCACAGCCCGTGCGTCCGCGACGAGTCCGTAGTGGACCCGGCCGCGGTAGGTCGAGATCGCGACCGCGAGGGACTGGCCGGGGGCGAGCGGGGCGAAGGGGTAGACCTCGGTCAACTGGTGGCCGCCGAGCCGCAGGCCCAGGCCGGGCAGCGGCACGCTGGTGACCAGGATGTCGAACCAGAGTCGGGCGGCCTGGCCGACGAACGGTCCGCCGATCCGGTGCCCCAGCGCGGGCACATGGTCGGCGAGCAGCGCCACGGCGCCGGCGCCCCGGTTGGGTCCCGCGTCCTTGTTGCGGTCCATCGCGGCACGGACCGTGCCGAGGCGGCGCAGCGGGTCGGGCTCTCCCACGGGGAGCCGTATCAGGTACCCGGAGAGCCGGTTGCCCTGCGGGTGCGCGGCGCGCGGGCGGCGCTTGGAGACGGGGATCAGGGCGCGCGGGGCGACCCCTTCGCTGCCGTCGCCGCGCTCGTCGAGCCAGCGCCGCAGGGCGCCCGCGACGACGGCGATGAGGACGTCGTTGACGGTGCCGCCGACGGTTTTCCGGATCCGGTGCACCTCGTCGATGTCGAGGACGACGCCCGCGGTGCGGCGGGTGCCGCTGGGGGCGGAGGTGAGCGCGGCGGACGAGCGCACGTCCAGGCCGGACAGGGCGACACAGGCGCCGATGTCGAGGGCGCGGCCGATGTCGGACAGGGCGCCGCGCAGCAGACCGGGCAGCCTGCGCACATCGGGCACCGTCCGGCGTGGCGGCTCGGCGGGGCGGGGGTCGCGGCGTGGCAGGTCCACCGGGTCGAGCACGCCGGCGGCGAGCTTGAGCGCCCGCAGACCGTCGGCCAGCGCATGGTGGAACTTGAACAGCACGGCGAAGGAGACACCGTCCGCGCCGGGCAGGACGTGCGCCTCCCAGGGCGGCCGGTCGCGTTCCAGCGGGCGCTGCATCAGCCGGCCCGCGACGGCCTGGAAGTCGTCGGTGGGGGCGTGCAGCCGCACGTGGTTCAGGGGGTCGAAGGCGGGATCGGGTTCGCGGGCCGCACCGCCGAAGGCGAGCGGGATGGCCAGCGGGGATCCGGTCGGCTGCCACACGTCCCGGATGCGCATGCGCAGTCCGGGCACGGCGGCGGCGCGGGCGGCGAGCAGGTCGGCGGCGTGCGCGCCGGCGGTGGGCGAGTGTGTGCCGAAGACACCGAGCGCGCCCAGGTGCATCGGGTGCAGGTCGGACTCGATGTTCCAGAACGCCAGGTCGAGGGGGGCGAGCAGATGGGATGTCAAGGGCTTGCCTCGCGTCGGCGGAGGGTGGACGAGCAGTCAACCCCCGAGCGGCAATTACGGTCAAGTACGATCAGACTACGCACAGTTAACGTCAGATGAAGGTCCCGCTCCTCCGAAAGGGGCGGGACTCATGAGCCGCTTGAGGTCACGTCAGGGCAGGTGGGGCCGCCTGCCGTGAGGTACCCCACTCTGACGGGCGCGGGCCGACCGTGAACGCGAGCGACCGCAGGGAGCGCAGCGCACCCGTCGTCAGATACGTCCGGCGGTAGGGCACCCCGTCTGCGTGGACCGTCCGGACGTAGCGGTCGGCGGCCGAGGTGCCGGGCGCGGTGATGGTCAGCCCGCCGCTCGGCCAGTGGTGCCGGTCCAGGATCAGCTCGACCCGGTCGAAGACGGGCGTGGACAGGCCCCAGGTGCCGTATCCGGGCTGGATCGGGAAGAGCCCGATCGAGGAGAGCACATGCCAGGCGGACATGGTGCCGAGGTCGTCGTTGCCGGTGATGCCGGTCGGCGTGCCGGTGAAGAGGGTGAGCGCCGCGTGCACCACGTCGGTGGTCTTCCAGGGCTGACCGGTCGACAGATAGGTGTACGGGGCGATGAGGTCGGGCTCGTTCTGCGGGTTGTACTTGTCCGCGTGGTAGTACGCGTACGGATCGCCGTGCACCCACACCTGACGGGCGGTGCCCGCCGGGTCGGCCAGCAGCCGGTCGTAGGCGAAGAACGCGTCCAGCCGGTCGTTCGCCACCCGCTCGCCGCCGATCAGGTCGATCAGCCCCGGCAGGTCCTGCGGGACCAGCCACTGGTACTGCCAGGCGGTGCCCTCGTGGAAGCCGACGCTGTGCGCCGGGTCGGCCGGTCCGGTGAAGGCGCCGGAGGCGTCCCGGGCCCGGAAGAACCCGGTCGAGGCGTCGAAGACAGTGCGGTAGTTCCGGGACCGGGCCGCGTACCGGGCGGCGTCGCCGGTGTGGCCGAGGCCGCGCGCCATCTGCGCGAGCATCGCGTCGGACAGGGCGTACTCCAGGGTCACCGAGCCGCCCTGGTGATAGTCGGAGTCGCCCAGCTTGGCCTGCGGGCGGCCCTTGTCGTACGGGGCGAAGCCGTGCGCGAGGTACTCGGCGTTGGCCTCGCGGCCCGCCATCGGCAGGCCGGCCGGCGGCACACCGTCGGCGTTGCGCCGCAGCAGGCGGTACGCCCGCTCGTCGTACCCGGCGGCCCCGGCGAGCAGTCCCTGCTGGTAGGCGGTGGTCAGGAACGGGGTGACCGGGTCGCCCGTCATGATGTTCGTCTCGACCGTGCCGTAGCCCCACTTGGGCAGCCAGCCGCCCTCCTCGCCGACCCTGACCACCGACACCGCCATGTCGCGGGCCTCGCGCGGCGCGAGCAGGGCGAGCAGTTGGCACTGGGTGCGGTAGGTGTCCCACAGGGACCAGTTCTGGTAGTACGTGAAGTCCCGCGCACGGTGCACCCGCAGGTCCCAGCCCCGGTAGCGGCGGTCCGCGTCGCTGCCGACGTTCGGCGCGAGGAACGACCGGTACAGCGACGAGTAGAAGGTGCGCCGCCGCGGCTCGTCGCCGCCCGTGACCCGGACCGTGCCGAGCCGCTCCTCCCACGCCCGCCGGGCCGCGTCGCGCACGGCGTCGAAGGAACGGCCGCCCTCCGCCCGCAGGTTGACCTGCGCGCCGTGCGCGTCGACGTACGACAGGGCGGTGGTCGCCGTGACGGTGCGCTCCCGGGTCGTATCGAAGCGGAGGTAGGCGCCCCCGGCCCCGGTCCGCGCACCGGGCGTGACGGTGGCGCGGTCCCAGGTGCCGTACGCCGTGAACGGCCGGTCGAAGCGGGTCAGCGTGTACACGGTGTAGGGCAGGGTGTCCCGGCAGAAGCCACGGCCGGTGATCTCGGTGCGCACCGTCCGGTCGTCGAGGATCTCCACCTTGCCGGCGACCGCCTTGTGCAGCGACTGGGCCGCGTTCAGCAGCACATTGGCCTTGTCGGTGGCGGGGAAGGTGTAGCGCTGCACTCCGGTGCGGGCGGTGGCGGTGAGTTCGGCGTCGATCCCGGAGGACAGGCCCACCCGGTAGTAGCCGGGGCTCGCCCGCTCGTCGTCGTGCCGGAACCCGGCCGCGTACCGGGCGTAGTCCGTCTGTGTGACGTCTCCGGTGGTCGGCAGCGCGGGCAGGTCGCCGCCGATGCGGCAGCCGACGCCCGAGAGATGGACCAGCGAGAAGCCGCGGATACGGCTGTGGGAGTAGTCGTAGCCGGTGCTGTGCCCGGTGTCCGGGGACAGTTGCACCATGCCGAAGGGCACGGCGGCGCCGGGGAAGGTGTTGCCCTCGTTCTGGGTCCCGATGAACGGGTCGACCAGGTCGGTGAGGTGGCCGACGGTCGGCTCGGCGGCCCGTGCGGCGGGGGTGGCGAACAGCGCGGACGCCGCCATCACCCCGGCCAGGCACAGTCGCGGACGCCGGGTCACTCTCATCTCGGATGACCTCCGGATCTCGACATCGATGTCTGCATCCTGAAGGTCCGCGGGCCGGAAGGCCGGGGATCCCGCGGGGGGTCCGCGGCGCGTCACCCGCGCGGCGGTGCCGGTACCGAAAGCGGCGGGCGCCGACGGCGGCCCGTCAGAAGACCGGCTGCCCTTTGCGGCCCGTCAGAAGACCGGCAGCCCCTTGCCGAGCACGATCACCCCGCCCGCGGAGACCGTGTACAGCTCGGCGTCCCGCGCCGGGTTGACGCCGATGGTCGCGCCGGGCGGCACGTCGACGTTCTTGTCGAGCACGGCCCCGCGGACCACCGCGCCCCGGCCGACGTGAACGTTGTCGTGCAGCACCGAACCCTGGACGACGGCGCCCGGGTCGATCACCACGCCCGGGGACAGTACGGACCGGGTGACCTGACCGCGGATCAGGATGCCGCCGACCCGTGACGCCACCACCGCAGTGCCGCAGGCCATCGCCTCCAGATTGACGATGCCGAGCGGCTCGTACCCCGACGGGCAGACGAACACGGCCGCGTGCGTGAGGAGTTGGACGACGTCGGCACGCGGCAGCATCCGCGTGATCCAGTGCACTGCGGCGCGGACCCGGCTCAGTTCCCGGAACAGGTCGCGGAACTCCCGGTCGATCTCCGGGGTGTCGGGGGCACCGGCGCACAGCTCGACCTGGGCCGCCGGGTCGATGTCCTGTACGGCGCGCAGCAGTTGGGGCACGCCCTTCGCACCCGCCACCCCCTGGCCTCACCGGCCGGTCCCCCCATGGTCGCCCGGACGGGGCACGCGCGAGGAAGGGCGCGGCGGGCGGGTGAGGCAGCAGTCGCCGCAGAGCCCGCCGCCGGGAACCCGGTAGTACAGGCAGCAGCTCCGGCGCCGGAAGGCGGTTTTGGTGAGGGTGCCGGTGGGGCTCAGCAGGGGGTGGGTGAAGAGTTCGGCGGTGAGCGCGCGGGCCCGGTCCGCGACATCGCCGCGGCCGCTGGCGCGCGCCCAACGGTCCAGTTCGCGGGCCGCCCCGGCGAGCGCCGAACCGGCGTTCCCCCACAGGAGGCCCGCGGCGATCCCGTAGCGGGCGCGCAGCGCCCCGCCCAGGGGCCGAAGGTGTGCGTCCAGCACGGTGTCCGCGAGCACGGCGGCCGTCCCGGGCAGGGCACGCACCTCGGTCAGCCACAGGTCCTCGGGGGCACCGGCCTCGGGGTCCCAGCGCAGCAGTCCCGGGGCGAGGCCGGGTACGCGGCCGTACAGGGCGGCGCAGCCGAGCGCCGCCGACCACAGCCGGGCGGCGAGCCCCTGCTGGGCGACGGACGCGCACACCCGAGGCTCCGCGGCGCGCAGACGCCGGGCCACGACCCGCACACGGAAAGCGAGCGGGATTCCGTAAACATCCGACCTCGTGTCGGCGTAGGCGTCCGCGAGCGTCGGCAGCCGCCGGGACGGATCCGCCCCGGCGGCCCCACTGGTGCGCAGCACGAAGAAGCCGCCGAGCGGGCGGAGCGCGGCGAGATCGGGGTCGAGGTCAGGGGCCAGGTCAGGGGTGGGGTCGGGGTCGGAATCGGGGTCGAGGTCGGGGTCGAGGTCCACGAACAGGAGTAGTACCAGGGCCGTTGACGGCGCGGGGCGACCGGGGTCCACCCTGCGTCGCCCACCCGTGGGATGACAGGGGGCGGACCGTACTCCATCGGCAGTAGGACCCATTGCCTGCTCAGGTACGACGACGGGAAGCCCTCGGACGGGCAGAGTGTTCGCCATGGAAGACGATCGTTCGCCGCACCGGGCCCGGTGCCCTCGCTCCGCGCAGAGGAGCGGCTCATGAGTGCCCTCGCGTTGTCCGTGGTGCTCTCGTTCGTCTCCGCCGTCGCCTACGCGGGCGGAGCGATCGTGCAGGAGCGGGTGGCGGTGTCTTCCTCCCCGGACGACCGGTACGCGGCGGTGCGCCGGCCGAGTTGGTGGGCGGCGATGGCGCTGAACGGACTCGGCGGGCTGCTGCACGTGGTGGCGCTGGCCTACGGCCCGCTCAGCCTGGTGCAGCCGCTGGGTGCCCTGACCATCGTGTTCGCGCTGCCCATGGCGGCGCTGTTCGTGGGGCGCAGGGCCGGGGCCACCGCCTGGCGCGGCGCGATCATGGCCACGGTCGGCCTCGCGGGTCTGCTGTCCCTGGTCGGCACGTCCGACGCCCACTCGCTCGACGGCCCCGCCCGGGTGGCGGTCGCGCTCGTCACCGGCGGTGCGGTCGTGGCCCTGATGATCGCGGGCCGTATGACGCACCGGCATTCCGCGGTGCGCAGCGTGCTGCTCGCGAGTGCCTCCGGCATCGCGTTCGGCATGTCCTCCGTGTTCACCAAGACCGTCGCGGTCGACTGGAGCAGCGGGATCGTCCTGGCGGACCTGCCGTCGCTGACCGTGATCGGCGTGTTCGCGGTCTGCGGCGTGCTGCTGTCGCAGTCCTCGTACCGCGGTGGGGGCCTGGCCGCGCCGCTCGCCACGCTGACCGTGGTGAACCCGGTGCTGGCCGCCGCGGTCGGCCTCACCCTGTTCGGCGAGACCTTCCGGTACGGCTCCACGGGTACCGTCCTCGCGCTCGGCTGCGGTGTGCTGGCGGCGGGCGGACTGGTCCTGCTGACGACCGAGCGCCTCGCGCCCGCCCTGCGGCCCGACGAGCCTCAGCCCGTGTCCGCCATCGGCGGGCCGGGGGCGGGCGGGGAGCCGTGTGTGGTGCTGCCGCGGCAGCGCTCCGCGGCGGACCGGGCGGAGCCGGACGCCGGTCCGACGGCCGAGGAGAGGGTGTTCGGAGCGGGGCCGGGCGGCGTGCGCGGGGGTGACGGCGGAGCGCAGATGTGGGACGCGTACACGCTCTCCGCCTCCTGCGGCCCGTTCTACAGCGGCGTCCCGGTACCGCCGCCGCGCCAGGATCGGCACCGCGCGCCGGTCGGATCCTGACGCCGCCGGGTCAGATCGTGACGCCGCCCGCCCGGAGATAGGCGACCGGGTCGATGTCCGTGCCGAATCCGGGCCCCGTCCGCACCTCGAAGTGCAGATGCGGGCCCGTGGAGTTGCCGGTGGATCCCGAGCGGCCGATGCGCTGCGCCGCGGTGACCGTCTGGCCGGACTTCACGGAGATCGCCGACAGATGGGCGTACTGCGAGTAGCGGCCGTCGGCGTGCCGGATCACCACCTGGTAGCCGAAGGAGCCGCCCCAGCCGGCCGAGACCACGTGCCCGGCCGCGACCGCCTTGACGGAGGAGCCGGTGGGCACGGGAAAGTCGACGCCGGTGTGATAGCCCTTCGACCAGTGCGCGCCCGAGGCGTGGTACGGCGTGCCGGTGGCGGCCTGCACGGGCGCCACGAGGGAGTGGGCGCCCGCCGACGCATGGCCGCTGTCGGCCGCCTTTTTCGCCGCCGAGGAGGACTTCTTCGCCTCCGGCGGCGTCTTCTTGGTTTCCGGGGCCTTCTTCTGCCGCGGGACCTGCTTCGCCTGCGGGGCCTTCTTCTGCTGCGGGGCTCTCTTCTCCGGTGTACCGGTGCCGGAGCGGCTCGCGGCCGTCGGGGCGGCCTTGGCGCGCAGGTCGAGCCGCTGACCCGGCAGGATCAGATCGGGGTCGGAGCCGATCGTGCTCCGGTTGGCCGAGTAGAGCCGCTGCCAGCCGCCCCGCACCCGCTGGTCCCCGGCGATACCGGAGAGGGTGTCGCCGTGCACCACCGTGTACATCCGTGCCTGGCCCGCCCGGGACTGCGGCGTGGTCTGCGGCCGCACATCGTGCGCCGGGCTCTGGGCGGGCCGGGTCGCGGCGCTCTGGGTGTGCGTGCCGGGGGCGGCGCCGCCCCGGGCGAGCCCCGCCCGGGTCGAGCATGTCGGCCAGGCGCCGGGCCCCTGCCCGTCGAGCACCTGCTCCGCCACCGCGATCTGCTGGGCCCGGGTGGCCAGATCCGCGCGTGGCGCGTATGCCGTGCCGCCGTACGCCGCCCAGGTGGACTGGGTGAACTGCAGCCCGCCGTAGTACCCGTTGCCGGAGTTGATGCTCCAGTCGCCGCTCGACTCGCAGGCGGCGACCTTGTTCCAGGTGGCCACGTCGGCCGCGTCGGCCGTTCCGGCGCCGATCAGCGGGATCGCGATGCCGACGCCGCCCGCCGTGGCCGTGAGCGAGACGCGGTTGATCCTGTTCGGCTGGTACCGGCGGTGCCGGCCGCGTACGGCCATGGAGAGCCCCCTCGACTTGCGCAGGAGCGGCCAAGGTAAGCGCCGCGAACAGGCCATGACAAGACGGCAATCGGCCGCCCCGCCTCACAAGTGACCGGGAATCCACCCCGGTTGGGATAGGGATGAGGCGGGTGGGGCTCGGCGTGCGTATCTGCCTGTACGGCCGGACCGACCAGGACGCAGCGACCGGAACAGTCAGGACGTGCGGGTGGCGTACCGGCACGTCGGGATGGTCGCGGGCAATACTGGCGGCACGACCGGCACCACCGATGTCCAGGATGCTTGAGGAGCCAACCGTATGAGCACGTCAGCCCAGATCGGCGTCACGGGTCTCGCGGTCATGGGCCGCAATCTCGCCCGTAATTTCGCGCGCAACGGGTACACGGTCGCGGTGCACAACCGGACCGCGACCCGGACCCGGGAGCTGGTGAAGGGGTTCGGCCACGAAGGGGACTTCGTCGCCGCCGAGACCGCCGAGGAGTTCGTGGCGGCGCTGGAGCGGCCCCGACGCCTGGTCGTCATGGTGAAGGCGGGCGACCCGACCGACGCGGTGATCCAGGAGTTCGCCCCGCTGCTGGAGCCCGGCGACATGATCATCGACGGCGGCAACGCGCACTTCAGGGACACCCGGCGCCGCGAGCGCGAGCTGCGCGAGCAGGGCATCCACTTCGTGGGCACGGGGATCTCCGGCGGCGAGGAGGGCGCGCTGCACGGGCCGAGCATCATGCCGGGCGGCTCGAAGGAGTCGTACGGATCCCTCGGGCCGATGCTGGAGAAGATCTCCGCGAAGGCCGCGGACGGGGCGCCCTGTGTCACCCATGTCGGCCCCGACGGAGCCGGGCACTTCGTGAAGATGGTGCACAACGGCATCGAGTACGCCGACATGCAGCTGATCGGCGAGGCGTACCAACTGCTGCGCGACGTCGCCGGCTACTCCCCCGCGCAGATCGCGGACATCTTCCGCACCTGGAACACGGGCCGTCTCGACTCCTATCTGATCGAGATCACGGCCGAGGTGCTGTCCCACGTGGACGCGGCGACGGGCAAGCCGTTCGTGGACGTCGTGGTGGACCAGGCGGAGCAGAAGGGCACCGGCCGCTGGACGGTGCAGATCGCCCTCGACCTGGGCGTGCCGGTGTCGGGCATCGCCGAGGCCGTGTTCGCCCGCTCGCTGTCGGGCCACGCCGCGCTGCGGGAGGCGTCGCGGAACCTGGCCGGGCCGAAGCCGGCCGCGCTCGCCGAGGCGGAGGCGGCGGCGTTCGCCGACCGGGTGGAGCAGGCCCTGTACGCGTCCAAGATCGTGTCGTACACGCAGGGCTTCCACGAGATCGCCGCGGGCAGCGCGGAGTACGACTGGAGCATCGACCTCGGCGCGGTCTCCGCCATCTGGCGCGGCGGCTGCATCATCCGGGCGGCGTTCCTGGACCGCATCCGCGCCGCGTACGACGCCCGGCCGGATCTGCCGAGCCTGCTGTCCGACGAGACGTTCGCACGGGAGATCGCGGCGGCGCAGGACGACTGGCGCGAGGTGCTGGTCGCGGCGACCCGGCAGGGCGTCGCGACTCCGGGGTTCGCCGCGGCGCTCGCCTACTACGACGCCCTGCGCGCCGAGCGGCTGCCCGCGGCCCTGACTCAGGGGCAGCGGGACTTCTTCGGAGCGCACACCTACCGCCGCGTCGACCGCGACGGCTCGTTCCACACACTGTGGGGCGGGGACCGCTCCCAGGTCGAGGCGTAGCAAAGCCCCGGCCGCTGCGGCGGGTGGCCCCTGCGGGGTCGCCCGCCGCCGTCGTGTCAGGTCAGCGGCGGACCCGGTTCGGGGCTCGGTACGGGTTCCGGGCCGGGCGGGATCGGGGACGGCGAGGGCTCCGGGGGCGGCCCCGGACGCGGAGCCGGCGGCGGAGTGGGGACCGGGCCGGGCGCCGGGGGCGGTTCCGGGGCCGGCGGCGGCTCGGGGGGCGGTACCGGGCTCGGATAGGGGTCCGGCGGCCGGGGGCCGGGACCCGGCGTGGGTCCGGGCGGGGCGGGTTCGGGATGCGGATTGCTCATGACGTCCTCCGGCGGGCCACTCGACATCGCCACTGGACTACTCCTCCACGTACCCGGCACCACGTCCACCACTCACCAGGGCGCACCGGTATCGCGTCCGCGCCGGCGACGGCGCGAGAGTCCGGCGTCCCCGGTCGAGTACACCTGCGGGCGGGCCCGCGCGCCTGCCCGGGCGGGGGTGGCGAACACCGCGGGGTGCGGAGGACGACGGGCGCGTCCGGGCTGAGCACGGCCGTGCTCGCGGCGGCGACCACGAACACCCCGGTGAGCATGCGCCGCGGGCTGCCGTCGGCGGCAACGGGCGCCGGCAGCGGGCGACGGCCCGCCCTGGACGCCTCGAACAGGCCCTCGTCCGCGCACAGTTGGACGAGCACCAGGATCAGCGCGAGGAGCACGAACGATCACCGGCAGCAGGGCGCGCGTCCGCTGCCAGGCGCCCGCGGCGGACACGGCGCCTACCGTCACGGTGCTTCCGCCACGGCGCCCACCATCACCACGACGGCCGCGGCCGGGACAGCCGCAGTGGCCCCCGGAAGCCCGCGCGGACCGGCAGCAGCGCGCGCCCGCTCCAGGCGCCCACCCCCACGACGGCAGCCGCCGCCGGGGCAGCCACGGCGCCCCCGCCACGGCGACGGCCGCCTCCGAGAGCCCCCGCGGCCGTACGACGGCGCAGGCCGGCACGCCGAGCAGCAGGACCACCGGGACGGTCTCGGCCGCCTCCCCCGGTCAGAACCGGCCGGGGTGGGCCGCCAGCCAGGACTTCGCGGCCCGCAGCAGTTCGCGGTCGGCGGGCGGCGCCTCCTCGGGGTGGCGGGCGGCCCACTTCACGACGTACGGGCAGAGCGGGGCCACCGGGACGCCCTCGCGCCCGGCGAGGACGTACAGCTCGCGGGCCAGGGAGCCGGCGATGCCCTTCCCCTCGTGCGCCGGTTCCACGATGGTGTGGACGGGGACCAGAGCGCGCCCCGGTGACTCCAGGACGAAGTACTCGATGTGACCGACGACTTCGGCGCCGGAAACGGCTTCCAGTCGGCCCGCCGCCCGGTCGTCGCGGATCTCGATGTCACTCATGGCTACGCACCTTCCGGCTTCCTCCTGCTTCGGTCGGCCGAGCGTAACCCATGGTGATCAGCGGCACGGCGGCGCGAGGGGCCGACGGGGGCGAGGGGCCGAGGCGGGCTGGGCGACGGGGCAGGCGATCAGCCCGCCGCCGGTTCCGTGTCCTGCCCCTCGAACTGGGTGCGGTGCAGCTCGGCGTACCGCCCGTCCGCCGCGAGGAGTTCCTCGTGGGTGCCGCGCTCCACGATGCGCCCGTCCTCGACCACCAGGATCAGATCGGCGGCCCGGACCGTGGACAGCCGGTGGGCGATCACCACGGCGGTCCGGCCCTCCAGGGCCTCGGCGAGCGCCTCCTGGACTGCAGCCTCGGAGGTGTTGTCCAGATGGGCGGTGGCCTCGTCGAGGATGACCACGCGCTGCCGGGCCAGCAGCAGCCGCGCGATGGTCATGCGCTGCCGCTCGCCGCCGGAGAGCCGGTAGCCGCGTTCGCCGACCACCGTGTCCAGGCCGTCGGGCAGCGACCGTACGACGTCGTCCAGACGGGCCCGTGTCAGCGCCTCCCACAGTTCGGCGTCGCCGGCCGCGGGGCGGGCCAGCAGCAGGTTGGCCCGTACCGTGTCGTGGAAGAGATGGCCGTCCTGGGTGACCATGCCGAGGGTGGCCCGCAGCGAGGCCGCGCTCAGCTCCCGGACGTCGACGCCGCCGATCCGCACCGCGCCCCCGTCGACGTCGTACAGGCGCGGCAGCAGCTGCGCGATCGTGGACTTCCCGGCGCCGGAGGAGCCGACGAGGGCCACCGTCCGCCCGGGTTCGGCACGGAAGGAGATGCCGTGCAGGACCTCGGCGCCGCCGCGCGTGTCCAGGACGGCGACCTCCTCCAGGGAGGCGAGGGAGACTTTGTCGGCGGACGGGTAGCCGAAGCGGACGTCCGCGAACTCGACCGCCACCGGCCCCTCGGGCACCTCGCGCGGGTCCGGCCGTTCCGCCAGCAGCGGCTTCAGATCGAGCACCTCGAAGACCCGCTCGAAGCTGACCAGCGCGCTCATCACCTCGACCCGGGCGCCGGCGAGCGCGGTCAGCGGCGCGTACAGCCGGGTCAGCAGCAGCGCCAGCGACACCACCGCGCCCGCCTCCAGGCTGCCGCGCAGCGCGAGGAAGCCGCCGAGCCCGTAGACCAGGGCGAGGGCCAGGGAGGACACCAGGGTGAGGGCGGTGATGAACGCCGACTGGGCGGTCGCCGTGCGGATGCCGATGTCCCGCACCCGGCCGGCGCGGGCCGCGAACTCCGCGGACTCCTCCTCCGGCCGGCCGAAGAGCTTCACCAGGGTCGCGCCGGGGGCCGAGAAGCGTTCGGTCATACGGGTGCCCATCGCCGCGTTGAGCGCCGCGGCCTCGCGCTGCATCCGGGCCATCCGGCTGCCCATCCGGCGGGCCGGGAGCACGAACACCGGGAGCAGCACCAGCGCGAGCAGGGTGATCTGCCAGGACAGGGTGAGCATGACGGCGAGGGTGAGCAGCAGCGTGACGACGTTGCTGACCACTCCCGACAGGGTGTTGCTGAACGCCCGCTGGGCGCCGATGACGTCGTTGTTGAGACGACTGACGAGCGCTCCCGTACGCGTGCGCGTGAAGAACGCGACCGGCATCCGCTGCACATGGTCGAACACAGCCGTGCGGAGGTCGAGGATGAGTCCCTCCCCGAGCGTCGCCGAGAGCCGTCTGCCGAGAATGCCGAGGGCCGCCTCGACGACCGCAATCAGGGCGATCAGCAGGGCCAGCCGGACGACGGTGCCCGTGTCCCCGTGCGACACGATCGCTTCCACGACGCGGCCGGCGAGCACCGGCGTGGCGACGGCGAGCAGTGCCGTCACCACCCCGAGCAGGACGAACCGGGCGATGCGGCGGCGGTGCGGGCGGGCGAAGACGGCGATACGGCGCAGGGTGGCGCGGGCCAGCGGGCGGCGCTCCTGCTGGGCCGTCATCACGCTGTGCAACTGTGTCCAGGCTGTGGTCTCCATGCTCATGGACGAGAACGTAGGACCTTGAGCTACGTTGAGGTCAACTGCGGAGGAACAACACCCCGCGCGAGGGACCCGAGACGCCCCTCCGCTCACCCGCTACCCGTACGTAAGCCGCCGTCCGCGATCCGGCCACCCGCCGTTGACGCGGAGCGGAAAACCTCTTCGGATGTGACAGCGGCACCCCTCCCCGATCCCCGCAGGGGGCGACGTCTTCTGCGGCGCCTCCCCCTCCGCCAGGTCCTGTGCCTGGCCCCGCTCGTGCTCGTCACCGCGGTCGCGGTGCAGCACCGCTCGGTGCTCGCCGAGGGCTTCGGCCATCTGCGCACCGCCTCCTGGCCGTGGCTGCTGGCGGCCGGCGGCGCCACCTGCCTGACCTGGGTGGCGGCCGCGGTGACCCGGCAGGGTGCGGTCGTGCAGCCGCTGCCCAAGCGGCGGCTGCTGGCCACGCAGTTCGCGGCGAACGCGGCCAACCATCTGCTGCCGACGGGGCTGGGTTCGAGCGCGGTGAACCTGCGCTTCATGACCGTGTGCGGGGTCCCGCTCGCCCGTTCGTCGGCCGCGGTCGCGCTGTATCTGCTGGCCGAGTCGGTGGGCCGGGTGGGTCTGCTGGCCGCACTGCTGATCGCCTTCCCGCACGCGCTGCGGGTGGGCGGCCTGCTGCCCACCGGGGCGCTCGGCCCGCTGCTGCTGGTCGTCGGCGCGCTGCTGGCGGTGGCGGCGGGCGTGCTGGCGCTCGTCCGGCGGCTGCGCACGGCCGTGTGGTCCTTCCTGCGCAGCGCGCTGGGCGAGGCACGCTCGGTGCACACGCGTCCGTCGCGGGCGCTGGCCCTGTGGGGCGGGTCGCTGGCCTTCCCGGCGCTCCAGGCCGCCGGTCTCGCCGCGGTGGGACGGGCGCTGGACCTGCCGGTGGCGCCGGCGCACATGGCGCTGGCCTATCTCGCGGCGACGGTGGCGGTGGCGCTGGTGCCCACGCCGGGCGGCCTCGGCTCCGTCGAGGCCGCGCTGATCGTGGCCCTGGTGGCGGCGGGCGGACCGGTCGCGGTCGCCACCGCGGTGGTCCTCGCCTACCGGATCATCACCGTGTGGGTGCCGCTGCTGCCGGGGGCGCTGACACTGGGCGCGCTGGTGCGGCTGAAGGTGATCTGAGGCACAGTGGGCCCTTCGAGCCGACGGGGGCGCGGCGCGGCCGGCGTCCCAGGGAGGAGAGCCGTCCGTGCCGGTGCGCCTGGAACACGAGGGACACGTCACCACCGTCGTCCTGTCCCGGCCCGCGGTCCGCAATGCGGTGGACGGGCCGACCGCGGCCGAACTCGCCGCCGCCTTCCGGGCGTTCGAGGCCGACGCCGAGGCGCGGGTGGCGGTGCTGTGGGGTGCGGGCGGCACATTCTGCGCGGGCGCGGACCTGAAGGCGCTCGGCACCGGCCGGGGCAACCGGGTGGCCGAGGACGGTGACGGCCCGATGGGTCCTACCCGGATGCGCCTGTCCAAGCCGGTGATCGCCGCGGTCGCCGGGCATGCGGTCGCCGGGGGCCTGGAACTCGCCCTGTGGTGCGATCTGCGGGTGGCGGAGGAGGACGCGGTCTTCGGCGTGTACTGCCGCCGCTGGGGCGTCCCGCTCGTCGACGGCGGCACGGTACGGCTTCCCCGGCTGATCGGCACCGGCAGGGCGCTGGACATGATCCTCACCGGGCGGCCGGTCCCGGCCCGCGAGGCGTACGAGATGGGTCTGGCCGACCGGATCGTGCCCACCGGCCGGGCCCGCGCCGAGGCGGAGGCGCTGGCCGCGGCCCTCGCGCGTTTCCCGCAGGAGTGCCTGCGCGCCGACCGGGCGTCGGTGCTGGCGCAGGAGGGGCTGACGGAGGAGGCGGCGCTGCGGGGTGAACTCCGGCGCGGATCAGCGGTGTTGGCCGAGGCGATGGAGGGGGCGGCCCGGTTCGCCGACGGCGCCGGTCGGCACGGATCCTTCACCGACCTGTGAGCCACGGGTGCCGGCGTACCGGAGCTGGCGCCTGAGCGGGCCGCCGGGTCGCCGGGCCGTCGTCCGCGCGGTCGGCCGTGGGGCGAACTCCCGTACCGGATACGGCAGGATGAACGGGCGCGGCCGGGCCTTCGCACCGTACGTACGGCCGACGCGCTCGCACATCCCGGACACAAGCAGGTGACAACGTGACGAGACATCACATCCGGCCGTCGGACGCGCCGCACGCCCCAGGGCGCCGCACCGGAGGTGACCGGTGAACCGCGCCCTCACCGCGCACGATCTGTTCCTCGCCGGGATCGCCGTGGCGGCGGGCCTGGTGGCGGCGTTCCTGTCCCGGACGCTGCTGCGCTGGCTGGCCAAGCACGCCAAGCGGACCCGCTGGGGCGGCGACGACGTCGTCGTGGACGCCCTGCGGACCGTTGTGCCCTGGGCGGCGATCGCGGGCGGCGTGGCCGTCGCGGCGAGGGTGCTGCCGCTGACCCGGACCGTGCGGCACCACACCGACCAGGCGTTGCAGGTCCTGCTGATCCTCGTGGTGAGCGGCGCCGCGGCCCGGGTGATCGCCGGTCTGGTGCGGACGGTCACCCAGTCCCGGTCCGGGGTCGCCGGTTCGGCCACCATTTTCGTGAACATCACCCGGGTACTGGTCCTCGCCATCGGGTTCCTGGTGATGCTGCAGACGCTGGGCATCTCGATAGCGCCGATGCTGACCGCCCTGGGCGTCGGCGGTCTGGCCGTGGCCCTCGCGCTCCAGGACACCCTCGCCAACCTGTTCGCGGGCATCCACATCCTCGCCTCCAAGACCGTCCAGCCCGGTGACTACATCCGGCTGAGCAGCGGGGAGGAGGGTTACGTCGTGGACATCAACTGGCGGCAGACGACAGTCCGCCAGCTCTCCAACAATCTGGTGGTCATCCCCAACGGGCAGCTCGCGAAGACGAACATGACCAACTTCACGCGCCCCGAGCAGGAGTTGACGATCCTGGTGCAGGTGGGGGTCGGCTACGACAGCGATCTGGACCAGGTCGAGCGGGTGACGGGCGAGGTCGTCACGGAGGTGATGACAAAGATCACCGGGGCGGTCCCCGAGCACGAGCCCGCGATCCGCTTCCACACCTTCGGCGACTCCCGGATCGGCTTCACGGTGATCCTGGGCGTCGGTGAGTTCAGCGACCAGTATCGGATCAAGCACGAGTTCATCAAGCGCCTGCACCGGCGCTACCGCGAGGAGGGCATCCGCATCCCGGCACCGGAACGGACGGTCGCCCTCCAGCAGGGCACGGTGGTGATCCCCCAGCAACGAGCCACGGCGAACGACCCAACCGGCCTGGACCACGCCCACCGCCCCTGACCCCCGCTGCCCCGCCGCTCACCACCGGGGTTTCCGGGATGCGAGGGGGTGGCCCCCGCGGCGTAGGGCCACGGCTGTGCGGCGGGGGCACGTCCGGACGGGCTGCGAGGACGGTCCCCGGGGGGCGGTCCCCGGAGCCGGTCCCCGGAGCCGGTCTCGGTCTCCGCGGGCGGGGCGTCGCAGGTGGAGCGGACTGTGCGGCGCCGTGGGGCCGGCTTCTGCCGGGGTGATCGTCCGTTCCCGTCGGGCGGGGAGTCGGGCCGTGATGGCGTCGAGTCGTCGGTCCCTGTCGAGTCGGGAGCGGGTACGAGATATCTTGATGTCGAGCAATGTTGCAGACGTGGAGCGGAGCACCCGGTGACAGACTCGACCATCATCTACACCTACACAGACGAGGCCCCGGCCCTGGCGACGCATTCGTTCCTGCCGGTGATCCAGGCGTACGCCTCGCAGGCCGGTGTCGCCGTGGAGACCCGCGACATCTCGCTGGCGGGCCGTATCATCGCCGTCTTCCCGGAGTACCTGAACGAGGACCAGCGCATCCCGGACGCCCTGTCCGAGCTGGGCGAGCTGGCCAGGACGCCCGAGGCCAACATCGTCAAGCTGCCGAACATCTCGGCGTCGATCCCCCAGCTGAGGGCCGCGGTCGCCGAGCTGCAGGGCAAGGGCTACGCGCTGCCGGACTACCCGGACGATCCGAAGACCGACGAGGAGCGCGAGATCCGCGCCCGCTACGACAAGATCAAGGGTTCCGCCGTCAACCCGGTGCTGCGTGAGGGCAACTCCGACCGCCGCGCCCCCACCTCGGTGAAGAACTACGCCAAGACCCACCCGCACCGCATGGGCGCCTGGACCGCCGAGTCCAAGACCAACGTGGCCACCATGGGCGCCGACGACTTCCGTGCCACCGAGAAGTCCGCGGTGATCGCCGAGACCGGTGCGCTGCGCATCGAGCTGAAGGGCGACGACGGCTCCACCACCGTGCTGCGGGAGTCCGTGCCGGTCCTGGCGGGCGAGGTCGTCGACGCCTCCGTGATGCGCGTCGCCGCGCTGCGCGAGTTCCTCACCGCGCAGGTCGCCCGCGCCAAGGAGGAGGGCGTCCTGTTCTCCGTGCACCTGAAGGCCACGATGATGAAGGTCTCCGACCCGATCGTCTTCGGCCATGTGGTGCGCGCCTTCTTCCCGAAGACCTTCGCGACGTACGGCGAGACGTTCGCCACGGCCGGTCTGACCCCGAACGACGGTCTGGGCGGCATCTTCAAGGGCCTTGAGTCCCTGCCGAACGGCGCCGAGATCAAGGCGTCCTTCGACGCCGAGCTGGCCGAGGGCCCGCGACTGGCGATGGTCGACTCCGACAAGGGCATCACCAACCTGCACGTCCCCTCCGACGTGATCGTGGACGCCTCCATGCCGGCCATGATCCGCACCTCCGGCCATATGTGGGGCCCGGACGGACAGGAGCACGACACCCTCGCGGTGCTGCCGGACTCCAGCTACTCCGGCGTCTACCAGGCCGTGATCGACGACTGCCGGGCGCACGGCGCCTACGACCCGTCGACCATGGGCTCGGTGCCGAACGTGGGCCTCATGGCGCAGAAGGCCGAGGAGTACGGCAGCCACGACAAGACCTTCGAGATCCCGGTCACGGGCACCGTCCGCCTCGTCGACCAGGCCGGCAACGTCGTCCTGGAGCAGACCGTCTCCGCCGGCGACGTCTTCCGCTCCTGCCAGACCAAGGACGCCCCGATCCGCGACTGGGTCAAGCTGGCCGTCACCCGCGCCCGCGCCACCGGCGACCCGGCCGTGTTCTGGCTGGACGAGAACCGCGCCCACGACGCCGTGCTGATCGAGAAGATCAAGGCGTACCTGCCGGAGCACGACACCGAGGGCCTGGACATCAGGATCCTGGCCCCGGTGGAGGCCACCAAGCTGTCCGTGGAGCGCATCCGCCGCGGTGAGGACACCATCTCCGTCACCGGCAATGTGCTCCGCGACTACCTGACCGACCTGTTCCCGATCCTGGAGCTGGGCACCAGCGCCAAGATGCTGTCGGTCGTCCCGCTGATGGCGGGCGGCGGCCTGTTCGAGACGGGCGCCGGCGGCTCCGCGCCCAAGCACGTCCAGCAGCTGGTCAAGGAGAACTACCTGCGCTGGGACTCCCTCGGTGAGTTCTTCGCGCTGGTGCCGTCCTTCGAGCAGTACGCGAAGACCACCGGCAACGCCCGCGCCCAGGTCCTCGCCGACACCCTGGACCGGGCCACGGCGACCTTCCTCAACGAGAACAAGTCGCCGACCCGCCGGGTGGGCGGCATCGACAACCGCGGCAGCCACTTCTATCTGTCCCTGTACTGGGCGCAGGAGCTGGCCCGCCAGACCGAGGACACGGAGCTGGCCAAGGCGTTCGCCGCGTTCGCGGAGACGCTGACCGCCCAGGAGCTGCAGATCGTGGACGAGCTGATCGCCGTCCAGGGCTCCCCGGCCGACATCGGCGGCTACTACCAGCCGGTCAAGGCCGAGGCCGACAAGGTGATGCGCCCGTCGGCCACCTGGAACGAGGCGCTCGCCTCCCTGAGCTGACCTCCCGCCCCCGCGGCCGCACGCGCACCCCACGGGTCCGTCCGCTCCGCTCCGCCCCGGCCTTTGCACCGCCCGGCCGGGGCGGAGCCATGTCCGCCGCCGTCCGGGCTCAGCCCGTCGGCCGACCGGCTCCGGGTGATCGAATCACCGTACGGACACGACGGGTTCGTGATCGAGACGAAGCACGTGGCGGCGCCGGTGCGGGAGATCCCGGGGAGATCCCGGAGTGATCGCCCGCGTACCGTGGGCCGTGGATCATCCGCCGCATCGCCGACAGCGCCCCGGGAGCCACCGTATGGACATCGCCGCACCGTCCTTCGAACTGCTCCCCGGCGCCGCCGACTCCCCGGTGATCCTGCATGTGCCGCACTCCGCGCGGGAGATACCGGCGACGGTACGCGCGGGCATCGTGCTGGACGACGCCGCGCTGGAGCGGGAGCTGGACGACATCACGGACGCGCACACGGCGGAGCTGGCCGAGGCCGCGGCCGGGCTGGCCCGGGTCGTTCCCTGGCGGTTCGTGAACCGGCTGTCGCGGCTGGTGGTGGATCCGGAGCGGTTCCCCGACGAACGGGAGGACATGCTCGCCGTGGGGATGGGGGCCGTGTACACCGGGACCACCCGGCGGGGGACGCTGAGACCCGCCGACACCGATCCGGGTCCCTTGATCGAACGGTACTTCCGGCCGTACGCGCGGGCCATGACCGAGGCGGTGCGGGACCGGCTCGCCGCGACCGGCCGGGCCGTCGTGATCGACGTGCACTCCTATCCCACCGAGCGGCTGCCCTACGAGCTGCACGGCGACGGGCCCCGGCCGCCGGTCTGTCTGGGCACCGACGCCTTTCACACCCCGGCGGGGCTGGCGGAGCTGGCCCGCGAGGCGTTTGCCGGGTGCGGCGGGACGGGGCTCGACAGCCCGTTCGCGGGGGCGTATGTGCCGCTGGAGTTCTACGGGAAGGAGCCCCGGGTCGGCGCAGTGATGGTGGAGATCCGCAGGGACGGCTATATGACGGAACCGGGCGGCCCGGCCGGGCCGGGACTGCACCGGCTCGCGTCCGCGCTCGCCACCCTGGTGGACGGCGCGGGCCGCTGACCCCCTCCGCCCGGAGCGCTTCGGTGGCCCCCGGGTCACGCCATGCCGTCCTGGATGTGCCCGCAAACTGCCGCGCCGGATCCCGCACCGGCACACCGTGGGTCTGGCCCGGATCGCCCTGAAGGACATCGACCTGAGCGAGGCGCGCGGCGGGCGGCGGGCAAGCCCGTCCACGTCTCCTGTCCGGCCGCCGACCGCGACCCGGCCGCCTCCCTCGACCCGGACCACACCGACCCCGGCCATGAGCCCTGGCCACGCCTGGCCTTCGGGCACGGCACGCACTCCTGCACCGGAGCCCTGCTCGGCCGGCCGCTGATCGAACTCGCCGGTCGACACAGTGCTGAGCCGGTTCCCCCGGCTGTGGCTCGCCGGGCCCCCGGACCAGGTGGCCCGGCGGTGCCAGACCATGATCCGGGGGCAGTTGACGCTGCCCGTCACCCGGTGACCGGGGGCTGCCGGATCAGGCGCGCAGCCACTCGGTGACGACGACGTCGCCGCCGGTGCGCAGCCGCAGCGCGAACGGGCCGACGGGCCGCACGTCGCTGGTGAAGCGGCCCAGTTCGTCGACGGTGACCGGGACCGCCGACTGCGGTCCGCCGAGCACCTCGATCCGCGCCGACCGCGGTGGCAGCACCTGCCCCATCAGCCCCTGCCCGGTGACCTCGACGTCGACGGTCAGCTCGCCCGCGCGGAAGGTGAGCATCCGCGGCGCGTCCGTCACTCCTCTGATCGGCAGGGCGTCCACCAGGGAGTCGAAGGTCAGCTCGGCGACCCGGGCGTCGAGGTCGTACAGCGCGTAGGCGTCGAGGGCCAGTTGGCTCAGCTCGGTGGGGACGGGGTCCCGGATGGCGGCCGCCTGGCGCAGCTCCTCCTCCAGCAGCCCGTCGTCACACTCCGCCGGATCGAACCCGGCAGGGTCGAAGTCGGTCCGGTCGAAGTCGGTCCGGTCGAACCCGGCCCGATCGAACTCGGTCGGGTCGAATCCGGTCGGGTCGAACTCGGCCCGGTCGAATGCCTCCGCGGGCAGTTGCCAGTCGTCCTCGCCGCGCCCGTCGTTCCCGCCGCGCCCGTCTTCCCCGCCGTGCCGGTCGTTCTCCTCCCGCATGCCGCTCACACCGCCCCTCGTGCGTCGAGCCGGGCCCGCAGCCGGCGCAGGCAGCGCTGGCGCAGCGGTCCGATGCTGCCGACCGCGATGCCCAGGGCGGCCGACACCTCCAGATAGCTGGGCGGCGGCGAGGCCATCAGGACGCGCAGCAACCGGCGGCAGCGGTCGCCCAGTTCCTCGAACTCCTGCCACAGACGGCGGACCCGCTCGGCCTCGGCGGCCGCGTCCTCGGAGTCGATCAACAGTTGCTCCGGGGTGCGGTCCTCGCTCACCCGGTCCAGGACGAGCGGGTCGTCCGTCGGCATCAGCCGGGTGAGGCTCTTGATGACCTTGAGGCACTCGTGCCGGGCCGTGCTGGCGAGCCAGGACCCGGCCTTCTCCGGCTCCCGGATCCGGCCGAGGTGCTGGGCGAAGCGGAACCACACGGTCTGGTAGACCTCGTGGCCGTCGGCGTCGGACAGCCGATGGGCCCGCACCACCGCCCACACCAGCGGGCTCAACCCTTCCACCAGCGCCTTCCAGGCCCCCGCGTCGCCGTCGACGGCGGCCCGGACCAGCGCGGCGACCTCTGCTCGCTCCACGGCCCCACCCCTCGTGTACGGCATGTCATCGTACGCCGTGGAGGGGGCGATTCCGGCCGTCATGCCCCAGCTGCCAGTCGCACAACCGGAGCCGGGCGCCAGGTCGGTGGCAGCAGCGCCGGCACATGCGCCCCGCGCACCTCCGCGTACGCGGTGGTGGCTTCGAGCAGTTGCCTGCGGGCCGCGCGCGGATCGCTCTCCTTGTGCGCGCTCATGTGTGCGGCGACGAGCCCGGCGGCCAGCGGGGTGGCGAACGAGGTGCCGCTCCACCGCGCGAAGCCCGCGAACGTCACCCGGTCCGGCTCGCCCGGCGTGCTCTCCCGCTCGTTGCTCAACACGCCCGTGTGGCGCGGGGACTGGCAGGTGCAGGCGTAGGTGAAGCCGTACCGGCAGGCGTCGTAGGTGGAGTGCTGGTACACGTACGGCACGGGCGCCGCGAAGCCGGTGAGGGAGCTGACGAGGCGCTCGCCGGGGGCGTACGCCGCCACCCACGAGCCGTGGTTGCTGAAGCAGGCGCCCATCTCGCCGTCGCCGCGCAGGGCGCCGACCGACAGCACGGCGTCCTGATAGTCGGGCAGCGAGGCGTAGGCGGCGGGCCAGAACGGGGTGGCGCTGCCGTTGTTGCCGGCCGCGGCGACCAACAGGGTGTCCTGCTCACGCAGTTCGCGCATGAAGGCGTCGACGCCGAGCAGCCCGTCGGTGCGGCCGTTGGAGGTGCCGGCGGACAGGCTGATGATGTCCGGCCAGCCGTCCCGGTCGACGGCCTCGAAGAGCCTGGCGCCGAACTCGGACTCCAGGACGGCTCCGGCGTCGTTGAGGGTGCCCCGCACGGTGATGTCGGTGTTGGGCGCGACGGCGGCGACCAGCCCCGCGATGAACGTGCCGTGACCGACGTACTGCCGCAGGACGCCCTCCTCGTCGGTCTCCATGATCTGCCCGTCGCCCTGTGTGTGGGCGAGCGGCGGGTAGCAGCGGTAGTCGTGCATGAGGCCGGTGTCGATGACGAGGACGCCGACGGCCGTGTCCTGGTCGTAGAACGTGCCGTCCGTCGCCGGGTTGGGCGGCTCGCCGGCCGGGGCGGGCACGGGCTCGTCGCCGGGACAGGCGTTGACCGCGATCGAGACCACATGGTTGCGGCTGACCAGCCGGTGACCCCGGCGTCCCTCCGCCTCGCGCAGGGCGCGCAGCGCGTGCCCCACGGCCGGGTCGCCGTCGCGCACCCCGTGGCCCGGGTCGCCGACCCGGATGCGGGTGATGCCGGTCCGGTTGGTCTGCGGACCCGCCCGGCGCACCTCGTCGGCGACCAGGTCGGGCGCCGCGGCGAAGTGGCTGCGTACGGTCTCCTCGACGACGCGTGCCTCCTCGCCGTCGCGGGCGAGGACGACGCCCTTCTCGTAGCAGAACTCGGCGGAGTCGTCCGGGCCCATCGCCAGCGGGACGTCGGGCATGGAGCGCTGGATCTGGTCGAACTGCTCGTGGAATCGCTGTGGTGCCATGGCAGGTCCTCCCACTGGTACGGCGGTCGTCAGTCAGAGCCCCGGGACCGTCGGTTGATACAGCCGATACCGCTACCTACCGAGCCGAGACCTATTGATAACCATTGATAACCACTGATAACCAGCGAGATCTACTGCTACCTACTGCTACTGCTGTGACGAACCCGTGTGACGTGCAGCCCCCGGCCACTACCATCCGAGGGGTGACAGCGGGAAACGACTCGGTTCTCGAACTGCTGCCGATGGTGTTCGCCGCCCCCATGGAGGCCCTGGCGCGCGCGGAGCGGGTGCTGGAGACCGGTCCGCCGCCGCTGCACGCCTCCGTCGCCCACCAGGTGATCGGCATCTGGCAGCGGGACTTCGGCGACCTGCGGATCGCCCTCGGCCATCTGCGGCGGGCCCGTGACCTCGCGGCGCACGCCGAGTCCGCCGAGCGCGAGGCGGATGTCCTCGCCACCCTCGGGGTCGCACTGGTGCACGCGGGGCGCACACGGCAGGGGTTGACGGCCTTCGAGCGCGGGGTGGCCCGGGGCACCGGGCACACCCGGGCCCGGGTGCTGTACCGCCGCGCCTACGTCTGGTGGGTGCTGGGCCGCCACCGGGAGGCGCTGGAGGACGTGCGTCGGGCGATCTCCGTGCTCCGCCAGGCCGACGACGTCATCTGGACGGCGCGGGCGCTGACGCTGCGGGCCACGGTGCATCTGGCGCTGGGCGCGGTGGACCGGGCCGACGCCGACTTCACCGCGGCGGAGCGGCTGTGGGAGACCACCGGCCAGGAACACGACAAGGCCGACGCCGTGGAGAGCCGGGGACTGGCCGCGTTCCGGTCGGGCGACATCCCGGCCGCGCTGCGCCTGCTGGACGAGGCCGAGGGGCGGTACGCCAGGCTGGGCACGCCGACCTTCATGCTCAACATCCGCCGGTGCGAGGTGCTGATGGCCGCCGGGCTGGCCCCGGAGGCGCTGGCCGAGGCGGACACGGCGATCGCCACGCTCGACGGGATCGGCGGGCAGTCCACCCGCAAGGCGGAACTGCTGTTGGCCGCCGCCCGGGCCGCCCGTTCGGCGGGCGACCCGCACACGGCGATCGCCCGGGCCGCCGTCGCCGTACGGCTGTTCGCGGCACAGCGGCGCAGCTGGTGGGAGACGCACGCCCGGCTGGTGCTGATCGAGGCGCGGGTGGCGTCCGGGCGCGGCTCGGGGCGGCTGGTCGCGGACGCCGCCGCGGTCGCCGAACGGTTGGCGTCCTTCGGCTCGCCGGCCGCGCCGGAGGCATCCCTGCTGGCGGGCCGGATCGCGCTCGGCCTGGGCTGGACGGCGGACGCGGAGCGGCATCTGGCGCTGGCGGCGCGCAGCAGACAGGCGGGCCCGCCGCTGGCCCGGATGACGGGCTGGGCGGCGCAGGCGCTGCGGGCGCGGGCGGCCGGTTCCGGGCGGGGTGTCCTGGAGGCATGCCGACGCGGGCTCGACGTGCTCGACGACCACCGGATGACGCTGGGCGCCTCGGAGTTGCGGGCCCGGGCCACGGCGCAGGGCGCGGAACTCGCGGCGCTGGCGCAACAGGCCAGCCTGGCCAGGGGCGGTCCGCGGCGGCTGCTGGAGTGGAGCGAGCGGTGGCGGGCCACGGTGCTGTCCGCGCCGCCGATCCGGCCGCCCGCCGACCCGGCGCTGCTGAGCGGGCTGACCGCGTTCCGGGAGATCGCCGCCCGCGCGGAGGCCGCCCGGGTGGCGGGCCGTCCGGTGCCCGCCCTGGAGCGCGAACAACGGCGCCTGGAACGGGAGATCCGCTCCCGGACCCATCACAGGCGCGGCGACACGTCCGGCGACGGCCGCCGCTTCGACGCCGCCCGGCTGCTGGAGCGGCTCGGTGCCACGACGCTGGTCGAACTCGCCGTGCTGGACGGGCGGGTGCAGGTGCTGCTGTGCGGTCGGGGCCGGGTGCGGCGGTTCGAGGGCGGGGCGCTGGCCGAGGCGCTGACCGAGGCGGAACACGTCCAGGCGGGGTTGCGGCGGCTCGCCCATCCCGGGGCTGAGGGGCGGCTGCCGCTGGTGGAGGCGGCCGGACGCCGACTGGAGGAACTGCTGCTGGGCGGTGCGGTGCGCCGGCTCGGCTGCGGCCCGGTGGTGATCGTGCCGCCCGGGGCGCTGCACCGGGTGCCCTGGGCGCTGTTGCCCGCGCTGCGCGAGCGGGTGCTCAGCGTCTCGCCGTCGGCGGGCAGTTGGCTGCGGGCTCGGGAGACCGAGGCGCCGACGGGCGGCCGGCATGTCTTCGTGCGCGGGCCCGGGCTGGCGACCGGCGGCGCCGAAGTGCCCGAGGCGGCGGGCCGGTACGGCGCGGCGACGGTCCTGGAGCACGACGACGCGCGGGTGCCGTACGTGCTGCGGGAGCTGGACGGGGCGGCGCTGGCGCATATCGCCGCGCACGGTACGTTCCGTGCGGACAGCCCGATGTTCTCCGCGCTGCGGATGGCCGACGGCCCGCTCATCGTGCATGACTTCGAACGCCTCGACCGCAGCCCGTACCGGATCATCCTGTCCAGCTGCGACACCGCCCGCCTCGCCTCGGTCGGCGCCGACGAACTGCTCGGCCTGGTCACCGCGCTGCTCCCGCTGGGCACGGCCGGGGTGGTGGCGAGCAGCGCGCCGGTCAACGACGCCGCGGTGGTGCCGCTGATGCTCGCCCTGCACAAGGGCCTCGACGCGGGACTCTCCCTGGCCGAGGCCCTGCGCGACGCGCGGGCGGCCGTGCCGGGCGACGCGGTCCATCAGGCGACGGGATGGGCGTTCGCGGCGTTCGGCGCGGCCTGAGACCCGACCGGCGGCCGGTCAGGCCGAGGCCGCATCCGGCAGTTCCACCAGCCAGGGCAGCGCGCCCCGGTCACTGGCGCCCAGCCGGGTGTAGGCGCCGTACAGGTGGTTGCCGACGGTGCGGACGGACAGCGTCAGCCGCTCGGCGATCTGCCGGTTGCTCAGCCCGGCGGCGGCGAGCGTGACGATCTGCCGCTGCCGGGCGGTGAGTTCGCCGAGCACCAGCCCGGACAGCGCCGGGGTGCGGGCGCCCTGGCAGCGGCGGGCGAGAGCGACCGCGCGGGTGCGGGCGGTGCGGGCGGCGCTGGGGTCGCGGTGCGCCCGTACGGCCTGGGCGTATGCCTCGGCCGCGAAGAGCAGGAAGCCGCGCTCCTCCAGGGCCGCGGCGGCCCGGTCCAGGGCGGGCCCGTCGCCGCGGGCGAGCGCGTCGGCGTGCCGGGCCAGCACCCCGTCGCCGGGCAGCCGTCCGGCGGCCAGTTCGGGCGCGCCGAGGCGTACGGCGTCGTAGTGGGCGTACGCGTTGTCGTGCCAGCCGCCTGGGCCACCGCGGTCGTCGGCACCGGCGGCGCCGCCGGGGTCACCGGCTCTGTCGGCGTCGGCGACGAGTGCGCGTACGGCGCCGTCCACGTCGCCGCGCGCCGCCGCGGCCCAGGCCGCCGTCCCGTGCGTCAACGACGGGCCGTCGGCGAGGGCGGGTTCGCCGCCGTGGGCCTGCCCTTTCGGGCTTGCGTCGGCCGCGAGCCCCTCGGTGCGGCCCGAGTCGCCCGACTGCGCCGCGGCCAGGGCGAGTTCGCCGCCATGGCCGCTTTCCAGGCTTGCGTCGACGGCGAGCCCTCCGACCCCGCCCGAGTCACCCGACTCCGCTGCCGCCAGGGCGAGTTCACCGCCGAAACCCTGCCCTTTCGGGCCCCCGTCGGCCGAGAACCCCCCGACCCCGCCCGAGTCATCCAACTGCGCTGCGGCCGAGGCTAGTTCACCACCCCGCCCTCCCAGGCTTCCCTCGGCCGGAAGCCCATCGACCCCACCCGAGTCACCCGACTCCGCTGCCGCCAGGGCGAATTCACCGCCGAAACCCCGCTCTTTCGGGCCCCCGTCGGCCGAGAACCCCCCGGTGCCGCACGGGTCGCCCGACTGCGCTGCGGCCAGGGCGAGTTCGGCGCGGCACGGTGTGTCGCCCGGTGCCTCGCGCAGCCCCGCCCGGGCCCACGCCGCCGCCTCCCGCAACTCCCCCCGCAGCCGCGAGAACCGGGCCCGTACCGCCGCGTATCCCGCCGGTACGGTCGCCCCCTCCGCGAGCAGCCACTCCCCCACCGGGGCCGACAGCGGCCGTACGTCCATCTCCTCGATCCGCCGGGCCAGGGCCCGCTGTTCGGCGGCCAGGGCCGGACCGTACTGCCGCGGGCCGCGAGCCAGTCGCCGGGCCCGCAGCCGACCCACACCGGCGCGCAGCGCCGGGCCGTGCAGGGGGTGGGCAAGGCGGACACCGCCGTGGTCGTCGACGAGGACCAGGCCGTCGGCCTCGACGCGTTCGAGAACGTCCAGGTCGAGGTCGTCCAGGCGCAGCGGCAGGGGTTCGGCGAAGGCGAGGCGTTCCAGCACCTCGCGCTCGCCGGGGCCGGAGCGGTCCAGGACGCCGGCGATCCGCTCACGCACGGTGGGCGTCATCGGCACCGGGCCGCGCCAGGCCCACTCGTCCGTGCCGGGCACCCCGGTCAGCAGCCCCTGGGTGCGCAGCGCGCCCGACAGGTCCCGCAGCAGCCGCAGATCGCCCCGGCAGACCAGGTGCAGCCGACGCACCGTGAGCGGCTCCAAGGCGACGCCCCCGGCCAGCAGTCGGGCCGTCTCCTCGTGCGGCAGCGGCTCCAGGGCGAGCCGCGGCAGCAGGTCGCCCATCCACAACCGGGACACCGCGCCGGGGGCGGGGCTCCCGGCCGCGGCGATCACGACCAGTCGGGTGCGGCCGTGCACGGCGAGTTGGTGGACCAGGGCGGCCGATGCCTCGTCGAGCAGATGGGCGTCGTCGACCACGAGGAGGCGCACGCCGGACAGCGACCGCACCGCGCGGTGCAGCGAGACCGTCTCGGGCAGCAGCGGGGCGAACGCGGCGAAGGGCAGCGAGCGGGTCTCGGGGGTCCCGGTCACCCGGACGCAGTCGGCGCCGCGCACGGCCTCCGTGACCAGCCGGGTCTTGCCGCAGCCCGCCTGACCGGTCACCACGATGCCCTGCCGTGTCGCGGCCAAGGACCGCCGGATCAGCTCCAGTTCGTCCTCCCGGCCGGTGAACGGCCAGGGCAGTTCAAGGGTCTTGGCGTCCTGTACATAAATCGTCACGTCATGGAGAGTCCCGATACCCACGCCTGATACAGGGGGACTTGAGTAGCCCCCGACTCAGGCGCCCCGGGCGGGCCGACGGCAGTCTTGACGCATGACCCAGCGCTACTGCTCACTGCCGCAGCAGCCTGCCCCGTCCTTCGCGCCGGGGCTGGCCGCCGAGCGGTTGAGCGCGCTCGTCGGGGGACGGCGCATATGGGTCAACGGGACGGTCCTGCACTACTACTTCTTCGATGCCGACAGCGACGGCTCCGTCATCCCCGTACCGGGGACCGGGGAGCAACGACGGGTGCCGTGGGCCGGTGCCAAGGAACAGTGCGACGTCGTCCGGGAGTGTTTTCGGGAGTGGCAGGACCTCGGTATCGGGGTGACGTTCGCCGAGGTCGCCGACCGCCGCGAGGCGGAGCTGCGGATCGGGTTCCAGGTCGGCGACGGCTCCTGGTCGCAGGTGGGCCGGGACGCGCTCGCGGTCGGCCTCAACGAGCGCACCATGAACCTGGGTTGGGACCTGACCCGGCCCGGGCAGCGGGCCACGGCCCTGCACGAGATAGGGCATGCGCTCGGTATGCGGCACGAGCACCAGAGCCCGCTGGCCGGCATCCACTGGGACGACGAGGCGGTGTACGCCGACCTGGCGGGCCCGCCGAACTTCTGGAACCGGGACAGGACGTTCTTCAACATCCTGCGCAAGCTGGACCCGTCCGAGGTCAACGGCGCCGTCTGGGACCCGCAGTCCATCATGGAGTTCCCCTTCGAGGCGGGGCTGGTGCTGGAGCCGGAGCAGTACCACGGGGGGCTGCATCCGCCGGGCACGCTGTCCCCGGCCGACAAGGAGTTCGTGCTCCGCTGGTACCCGCCCGCCGGTCCTCCTCCGGTCGCGCACCGACTCGACCGGCAGGAGCCGGAGCCCCATCGACCGGCCGCGCTGGTGCCGTTCCGCTCGGTACCGCTCGGCCTGGGGCCGGGCGGGCAGGCCGACTTCGCCGTCGATCCACCGGAGACCCGCGACTACTCGGTGGGCACCTTCGGCGACGGCGACAGCGTCGTCGTCGCCTTCGAGGAACGCGACGGCGAGCCGCGCTACCTCGCCGGCCAGGACGACGGGGGCACACCGCACAACGCCGTCCTTCGGGTCAGGCTCGTCAAGGGCCGCCGCTACTTCGTCCGCGTCCGCCTGTACTCCACGTGGGGAACGGGCGAGACGGCCGTCATGTGCTGGTGACAGCACAGACCGACCCGCGCGGACACTTGGACCACAGTGGGGACCGGGGGAGCGGTCGAGGACGTCACCTTCGGGGGACGATGTCGCTCAGACACTGTTCGGGGGAGCAGGGTCTCAGCTGGACATCGCTGGTGACGTTCTCGACCGCGGTATACGGTCGGCGGTGTTGGTGAGCCCGGCTATCACAGCCTGCGGAATGCCAAGAACGAACGGTCATCGATCGCCGTGGGACGGTGGCTCAGCCTCGGTGTCGATGGTGAATGCCGAGACTCGTTCAGCTCCCTCGGGGCCGAGGCAGGTGGGCGCGATCGCTGGTCCCTCCCCTTTACGCTGCTGGGTGCAAGCTCGTCCGCCGTGCCGGCCACAATGGGACCGGCGCTGACGGCACGCTGGTCGTTGATGCCGATGCACTGGACGAAGGCCCGCTGATCGAGCTGAGCGCACGCTTAGTCAGGGTCGTGTGCCACGGTGGGCAACTGCCGGATGCGCTTACGACCCGTCTCGCCCAGTGGGTATGGCCCCTCGAAAGCCGGGTTCCGCGCTTGGAGAGCAGGCGAGTATCGCTCTTCTGCCTCGTCGGCGCCGATTCCCAGGAAGGCCCCGATCTGGGTCCAGGAGCTGCCGCGTTCGACTTCGTAGATGACGGCCGACGTCAGAGCCTGTTCGGCCTGTTCAACCAATTGTCGGGCCTGACCAGCCAGACCACCGCGGTGACCAGCACGGCAATCTCGCCCACGCCGAAGCCCAGCGGTTCCCGCCACTGCCTGTGACCGTTCAGACGCCGGACGGCGGTGGCGTCATCAAGTTCCAAGAGCCCGCCCAAACGAAACACGCCCATCGAGGTGCGCCTCTGGTGCGGTCTTGCGGGCCCCGAGCCGCGTGCTGGGTGAGCACGGTGGTCGGAATCGACGCCGACCGTGCTCCGGTCGAGCCGGCCTGCCAGATCGGCGTCGGCCTGCACCGCGCGCTGGATCCAGCCCGAACATCATTCGGGACGGAGAGGTCACGGAGAGATCGCGGATTCAAAGGCCGCCCCCGACCGCGCCCAGGAGCATGATGCTCACGGGCTTGTCACGCACGGACCGAGGGACCTTCGGTGCCGCCGGAATTCGACGCCACAGTCCCCTCATGGGCATCAGCCCAGAAAGCTCAGCCGCACCTGACGGCTGGGATTGTCCCGGTTGGTGTCCACCAGGCACACGGACTGCCACGTCCCCAGCTCCAGGCGGCCGCGCAGCACCGGCAGGGTGGCGTGCGGGGGGACGATCGCCGGGAGGACATGGTCGCGGCCGTGGCCGGGGCTGCCGTGCCGGTGCTGCCAGCGGTCGTCCGCGGGCAGCAGGGTGTGCAGGGCAGCCAGCAGGTCGGCGTCGCTGCCGGCGCCGGTCTCGATGACGGCGATCCCCGCGGTGGCGTGCGGGACGAAGATGTTGAGGAGGCCGTCGCGGTCGGCCGCCGTCTCCCGCAGGAAGGCATCGCAGTCGCCGGTCAGGTCGACGACCCGTTCCCGGGAACCGGTGGCGACGTTCAGCACGCGCGTGGTGAAGGCATCTGGCATGCCACCATCCTGGCCCACACGGCCGGTTTCCGACCGTCCGCCCGGCCACCCGGCCCCTGGTACCTGCGGTCCACTTTCCGAGACACCGTTGACCGCCCCGCCGCGACTGGCTACGTTCGCCCGCATGTTGCGTACAGCCCTGCTCACCACGCGCGGTCACATCGACCTGCTGCGGGTGGCCTCCGCCGCGTGTCGCCGCGGCCGCTGACGCCCATTCTCCCGCCCGTTCAGCCGCGCTTTTCCCGCTCGTTCAGCCGCGCTTTCTGCCGCTCGTTCAACCGCGCTCCGCAGTCCTGCCCGCACCTGCGGTCCGACCCTGACACGGCGGTGCCGGCCTGACGGCGCCGAGGCGCCCACCCACCGCCCTCGCCCTTCTGCCCGTGGAGCACCCATGACCGTCGGCCCTGCCCCGCCCGGCCACCCGGAGCCGGACATTACGGATATCTCCACGTCGGGTGCCGCCACCGCGAACCCCGCCGAGCCCTCCTCCCCCGCCCTCGGTCCGCACCCCGTCGTCCGCACCTCCGCCCACCGCGCCCACATGCCCCGCCGACCGCCCCGCACCACCGGCCCCGTACCGCTGCTCGCGCTGAGGCAACTGCTCAGCGCCACGGGCATGTTGACGTCCGACCTGTCGGCCTCGCCGGGCCGGATCGCGCAGGTCGGGGGCGATCCGGTCGCCGACGGTTCGCCGCCCTCGGCGATGGGCACCGCGCTTCAGCGCCTCGCGGCCGGACCCCCGGCGCACCCGCCCAACCCGGGTCACGGTCGCCGTCGACCCGCAGGCCGTCGCCCGGGAACAGCAGATCACCGGCACCGATACCGAGTTGACGCTCGTCCCGCGCAGGACCGACTTCGGTGCCTGCGTGGACACCCGGTTCGGCGGCGGCACGCCGCCGTCCACCACCCCGGCCCGCTCCTGAGACGGAGGCTCGTGACATGACCGTACGGCTGCACTGGTTCCTGCCCACGGGCGGCGACGGCCGCACGCTTGTGGACCGGCACGCGTACGCGCCCAACGAGGCGGGGGCGACGCGGACGGTCAAAGGGGTGCGCACCCCGGACATCGACTACCTCGCGCAGATCGCCAAGGCCGCCGAGCGGCTGGGTTTTGAAGCGGTGCTGACGCCGACCGGCACCTGGTGCGAGGACGCCTGGCTGACCACGGTCGCGCTCGCCCAGCACACCGAACGGCTGAAGTTCCTGGTCGCCTTCCGGCCCGGGCTGATCTCGCCGACGCTGGCCGCACAGATGGCGGCGACCTATCAGCGGGTGACCCGCGGGCGGCTGCTGCTCAACGTGGTCACCGGCGGCGATTCGGCCGAGCAGCGGCGCTTCGGCGACCACCTCGACCACGACCGGCGCTACGAGCGCACGGACGAGTTCCTGTCGGTGGTCCGCGGGGTGTGGCGGGGCCTGCCCTACGACCACGACGGCACGCACTACCGGATCGAGGGCGGGCTGACCGCGGTGCCGCCGCGTCCGCTGCCGCAGCTCTTCTTCGGTGGGTCGTCGCCGGCCGCCGGGCCGGTGGCGGCCCGGCACGCCGATGTGTATCTGACCTGGGGCGAGCCCCCGGCCCAGGTCAAGGAGAAGATCGACTGGATTCGTTCGCTGGCCGAACGGGAGGCCCGCACGGTCCGGTTCGGGATCCGGCTGCACACCATCTCCCGCGACTCGGCGGCCGATGCCTGGGCGACTGCGCACCGGCTGCTCGACGATCTCGACGCCGACACGGTCGCCGCCGCGCAGGCGGCGCTCGGGCGCAGCGAGTCGGTGGGGCAGCGGCGGATGCTGGCCCTGCACGGGGGCAGCCGCGACCGGTTGGAGATCCACCCGAACCTGTGGGCGGGCGTCGGCCTGGTCCGGGGCGGCGCGGGCACGGCGCTGGTCGGCAGCCACGCCGAGGTGGCCGACCGGATCGAGGAGTACCACGCGCTGGGCGTCGAGCACTTCGTGCTCTCCGGCTATCCGCACCTGGAGGAAGCCTACTGGTTCGGGGAGGGCGTGATCCCCGAACTGGCCTCCCGCGGGCTGCTGGACAGCACCGGCACCGGGGAGGGGGCACCGATCCTGGTGGCGAGCGGCCGCTGAATCGCGCACGGGAAGATCCCCGGCCACGGCGCTGTTGGGACGGACGTGAACAACGAGCGCGAGGTCGAGGCAGTCGTCATAGGGGCCGGGCAGGCCGGCCTGTCCAGCGCCTATCATCTGCGGCGCAGCGGCTTCGAGCCGGACCGCGACTTCGTGGTCCTGGACCACTCCCCCGCGCCGGGCGGCGCCTGGCAGTTCCGCTGGCCGTCGCTGACGTACGGCAAGGTGCACGGGATGCACTCGCTGCCGGGCATGGAGCTGACCGACGCCGATCCGGCACGGCCGTCGGCCGAGGTCATCGGCGCCTACTTCGACGCCTACGAGCGCACGTTCGGTCTGCGGGTGCGGCGGCCGGTGGACGTCCGCGCGGTGCGCGAGGGGACGGACGGGCGGCTACTCGTCGAGACCTCGGACGGCACATGGTCCACGCGCGCGCTGATCAACGCCACCGGCACCTGGGAGCGGCCGTTCTGGCCCCGCTATCGGGGACAGGAAACCTTCCGCGGACGGCAGTTGCACACCGCGCAGTACGCGGGTTCCGGGGAGTTCGCCGGGCAGCGGGTGGTCGTGGTGGGCGGCGGCGCGTCCGGCACCCAGCATCTCCTGGAGATAGCCCCGTACGCGGCGGCCACCACCTGGGTCACCCGACGGCCGCCGGTGTTCCGGGAGGGCCCGTTCGACGAGGGCGCGGGCCGGGCCGCGGTGGCCCTGGTCGAGGAGCGGGTGCGCCAGGGGCTGCCGCCCCGGAGTGTGGTCTCGGTCACCGGCCTGCCGCTCAACGACGCCGTCCGGCCGGGGTTGCGGGACGGCGTCCTGGACCGGCAGCCGATGTTCGACCGGATCACCCCGGACGGGGTGGAGTGGCTGGGGTCCCCGGGGCTCGGCGGAGGGCGGGTTGTGGCGGCCGACGTGATCCTGTGGGCGACCGGGTTCCGGGCGGCCCTCGACCATCTGAGCCCGCTGCGGCTGCGCGAGCCGGGCGGCGGGATCCGGGTCGAGGGGACCCGCGTGGTCGCCGATCCGCGGATCCACCTGGTCGGCTACGGCCCGTCGGCGAGTACCGTCGGCGCCAACCGGGCGGGGCGCGCCGCCGTGCGGGACATCAGACGGCTGTCGGCCGTGGAGCCCGTCGCCGCGTGATGTCCCGGTGGCTCATCCCGGGACCGCTGGATTCCGGACGGTGATGCCGTACCGCTCGGACTGCGTCGCGCCTCCTTGCTCTTCTGCGACAGCGCGTTGAACTCCGCGACGTTGCGCTGGTGCTCCGCGTAGTCGGCGGTGAAGCGGGTGTCGCCGGGCTTGACCGTGACGAAGTACAGCCAGTCGCCGGGCGTCGGGTTGAGCGTGGCGCGCATCGCGTCCTCGCCGGGGTTGTCGATGGGCGTCGGCGGCAGCCCCATGCGCTGGTAGGAGTTGTAGGGGCTGTCGATCCGGGTGTCGTCCAGGCTGGTGCGGACCGTGTTCCGGCGCAGCGCGTAGTTGAGGGTGGAGTCCATCTGCAACGGCATGCCGCGCTGCAGCCGGTTGATGACGACCCGGGCGACCTTCCCCATGTCGGTCCTGGAGGCGGCCTCGGCCTGGACGATGCTCGCGATGGTGACGGCCTGGTAGACGTTCATCGCATTGCGCTGGGCACCGGCCGCGACGGGGGCGACGTCGAACTTGGCGTTCGCGGTGTCGACCATGCGTTGCAGCAGTGTCTGGGGCGTGGCGTCCTCGTCGACCTGGTACGTCGCCGGGAAGAGGTAACCCTCGGGATTGCCCTCGGCGGCTTTCGGCAGCTTGAGGCCGGTCTTGCCGATGGACTTCGCGGTGCTGCCCGCGGGCAGGGCGAGCGCCTTGTCGACGGCCTCGTAGACCTGACTGACGCGCCAGCCCTCCGGGATCACCAGGCTGGTGGGCTTCCGGTCCGCGCCGCCGAGGGTCAGCAGCGGCACCACCACGGCGGTGCCGGCCACGACGGCGCCGGTCACGACGAGGACGAGCTTGCCCCGGCGCGTGAGTCGAATCGTGCTCCGTGGCGGAGTGTTCATGTGCATGCGGGCACGTTAACCCGCATATCTCCGCAAACCTGGCATATCTTCAGCTTGTCGGTTCCAGTTGCGCGTCCCGGCGGACCAGGGCCGCATAGCGCCCGTCCAGCCCCAACAGCTCCTCGTGTGTGCCGCGTTCGGCCACCCGCCCGGAGTCGAGGACCACGATCTGGTCGGCCCCGCGAACGGTGGAGAGCCGGTGCGCGATGGTGAGCGTCGTCCGGTTGGCGGACAGTGCGTCGATGGCCTCCTGAACCGCGTGCTCGGTACGGGTGTCCAGGGCACTGGTCGCCTCGTCGAGGATCAGCACCGGCGGATCGCGCAGGATGGTGCGGGCGATGGCCAGCCGCTGTTTCTCCCCACCGGAGAAGCGGTGGCCGCGCTCGCCGACAACCGTGTCGTATCCGTCGGGCAGCGCCGCGATGTGGTCGTGGATCTGGGCCGCCTTCGCCGCGGTGTACAGCTCCTCGTCGGTGGCGTCCGGCTTGGCGAAGCGGAGATTGTCGGCGACCGAGGCATGGAAGAGATACGTCTCCTGCGAGACGACGCCGACCGCCCGGGCGAGGGTGTCGAAGTCGAGGTCGCGCACGTCGACGCCGTCCAGGGTGACCCGGCCCCCGGTGACGTCGTACAGCCGGGGCACCAGATAGCCGAGCGTGGACTTGCCCGCGCCGGTCGGGCCGACGATCGCCAGGCTGCCGCCCGCGGGGACGGTGATGCCGATGCCGTCCAGCACGGGGGCGCCCTCGGTGTCGTACCGGAACTCGACATCCTCGAACCGGACCTCGCCCTTGACCCGGTCGAGGTGGACGGGCTCGGCCCGCTCGGTGATGTCGATCGGCAGGTCGAGGTACTCGAAGATGCGTTGGAAGAGGGCGAGCGAGGTCTGGATCTGAACGCCGGTCGCGAGCAGGCTCACGGCCGGGCGGAACAGGCCCTGCTGGAGCGAGACGAAGGCGACGATGGTGCCGATGGATGCCTGGGGACCGCCCAGCTGGAGCGTCATCCCCGCGGCCCAGTAGATGACGGCCGGCATCGCGGCCATGACGATGGTGATCACGGCCATGCGCCAGCGGCCGGCCATGCTGGACCGTACCTCCAGGTCGACCAGTTGCTCGGACTCCTCCGCGAAGGACCGCGTGAGCGAGTCGGCGCGGCCCATCGTGCGGCCCAGCAGGATGCCGCTGACGGACAGGGACTCGGTGACGGTGGCGGCCATGGCGGCCATCTGCTTCTGGCGCTGGGTGGTGATCCGCTTGCGTTCGTTGCCGACGCGGCGGCCGATCCACACGAACACCGGCAGCAGGACCAGCGAGACGACGGTCAGCCGCCAGTCGAGGGCGATCATCGCGACGATCGTGGCGACCACGCTGGTCAGGTTGGAGACCAGGGAGGTCGCGGTGGAGGTGACGGTGGCCTGCATGCCGCCGATGTCGTTGGCGATGCGGGACTGCACCTCGCCGGTGCGGGTGCGGGTGAAGAAGGCGAGCGACATGCGCTGGAGGCGGCCGTAGACGGCGGTGCGCAGGTCGTGCATGACGCGCTGGCCGACGGTTGTCGAGATCAGGGTCTGCAGCACGCCGAAGACGCTGTTGAGGACGGCACTGAGGATCATGCCGAGCGCGAGCAGGCTCAGCAGACCGGTGCGGCCCTGCGGGATCGCGACGTCCAGGGTCTCCTTCAGCAGGAACGGCGTGGCGACGGACACCAGCGACGAGGCGCCGACCAGCAGACCGACGATCGCGAGTCGCCCGCGGTACGGGCGGAAGAGGGCCAGGACACGGCGCACCTGCCGGGGCTGTTCCTGTGCGCCGGAAGGGGGTGTCCAGGAGGGGTTGTGGTCGAGGTGCATGGGCTCCTACGGAGGTGAGTGGGGTCGGCGCGGAGATCGGCCGACGACGACTGAGGGATCATAGCTCATTGTTACCGCTACTCACAATGAATGGAGTCCTGATATTGTTCCCGCCATGACCATCCCCGACCCCGAGGGCCTGCTCGCGGAACAGCTGCTGCGCCTCACCCGCCGGGTCCACCGCATCCAGAAGCGCCATCTTGAGCGCCGGGACCTGGGCGTCACCCCGGCCCAGTCCCGGCTGCTGCGCACCCTGGCGCACTACGGCTCACCCCCGCGCATGGCCGACCTCGCCGCGCGTCTGGAGGTGGTGCCGCGCGCGGTGACCACACTGGTCGACGGGCTGGAGGCGAGCGGCAAGGTGCGCCGGGTGCCGGATCCGACGAACCGCCGGGTGACCCGGATCGAGCTGACCGACGACGGGCGTGTGACCCTCGCGGAGCTGCGCGACGCACGCCGGGCGGCGGCGGCGGAGATCCTCGCCCCGCTCTCCGCCGAGCAGCGCGAACTGCTCGGCGGGCTGCTGGACACCCTGATCGACGGGACGATCGGCGAGCGCTGCTGAGCGAACCCCGGGACCCGCGCGGGCCCTGGCCCGGTGCGGGTGCCGCGTCAGCAGGCGCTGGTGCGGTGACGGGTCACCGCGGCTCGTGCGGGTGCCGAGTCACCGCGACTGGTGCGGGCGACGGGTCACCGCGGCTGGCGCGGGTGGCGCGACGCGGAGGCACACCGCCCCCTCAGCGGTGGTCGTCGTCCTGGGTGAGTACTCCCTGGACGGTCGTCGGCGAGCGGTCGTAGCCGCGGCGCGAGCCTGACAGCCGGTAGCGCTCGCTCGTCGGCCCGGATGGCGTCGAGGACGTCCGTTCGTCTCACCGTCGGTCCAGCGGTGTGCCGAGGTGGGCTCTGGCGTCCGACCGACGGTGGTCGTCGCCCGACCGTGCGAGCTGCTGCCGTAGCCGACGACGGGCGGCCGAGGGCCGCCCGGGTGTCGACGCGATACTCCGAACCGGGCGTGTACGTCGGGGAGTTGACGAGGTCGGTCACGCGGTGCGCGGTGCGCCCGCCGGTGGCCCGAGCGCGGTGCGGGTCCTGCCGGACACGGAGGTTCACGGGCGCGCTCCGGCCGGACTGCTCCGGGGGGGAGGGTGACGACTCAGACCGCGACCGGGTGCGGGCGGGCCGGTCGGCCGACCCCGCCAGGCCGTCGTCATGGTCCGGGGCGCCCCACACCGACAGGGTCGCCAGGAAGGTTCCGAGGCCCGCCGTCGTGACCGTCGCCCGCCGCGCTCCGTCGCTCCGCAGCGGCTCAGTACGACATCACATACCGGGCGATGTCGCGATGTTCCGCACGGCGGACCCTCGACAGGGCGGCTCGGAGGCAACTCGGGAGACACCGTGCGGGCGGGCTCGCCGATTCCGTGCGCCGCCTTGGAAAACCCATTGATTTTCACCACCCTCCGACGCGAACCTTGCACGGTTTGCTACCGCCTCTTCGCCCTTCACCCCGCGCCGCTTCCTCCCTGACACGAGCCACTGGGACGTCATGCAGATTCAAGACCTTCCGTATCCCGACCCGGGCGTGCCGGACGCACGTTCGGGCCCTCGATTCCTGTGGTGGCTGGGACGCAATCAACTGGGCGGCCAACTCAAGTCCCTGGCCTGGGGCCTGCTGCACTTCGGGTCCGTCTCCTCGCTTCCCTTCTGTGTCGGCCTCGCCGTCCAGGCCGTCGTGGACCGCTCGGGCAGCCGACTCGCCCTGACCGGCGTGCTGATGGTGATCTGCGGCCTCGGCATCGCGGTGGGCGACACCTTCCTGCACCGGGCGGCCGTCACCAACTGGATCACCGCCGCCGCCCGCGTCCAGCAACTGCTGGCCCGCAAGGCCGCACAGCTCGGATCGGGGCTGACCCGGCGGGTCGCGGCCGGTGAGGTGGTGGCCGTCTCCACCGGCGACGTCGAGAAGATCGGCTGGTTCGTCGAGGCCGCCTCCCGCTTCACCGCCGCCGCCCTGACGGTCGTCGTGGTCTGCGTGGGCCTGCTCGTCTACCAACCGGCTCTCGGTGTCGTCGTGGCGGTCGGCCTGCCCGTGCTGGCCCTCGCCGTGCTGCCGCTGCTGCCCCGGGCGACCCGGCGTGCCGACGTCCAGCGCGAGAAGGCGGGCCGGGCCACGGAACTGGCCTCCGACACCGTCGCCGGACTGCGCGTGCTGCGTGGCATCGGCGGCGAGGAGCTGTTCCTCGACCGCTACCGCCGCGCCTCCCAGGAGGTGCGGCACGCGGCCGTGCGCAGCGCCCGGATGTGGGCCCTGATCTCGGCGATCCAGGTGCTGCTGCCGGGCCTGCTGCTGATCGCGGTCGTCTGGCACGGCGTCCACCTCGCCCGCCAGGGCCGGATCCAGGTCGGCGAACTGGTCACCGTCTACAGCGCGGTGATGGTCCTCACCTACCCGCTGCGGCACTTCGAGGAGATCGCCATGGCGTACTCCTTCTCGCGTCCATCGGCCCAACGCGCGGCCCGCGTGCTGTCCCTGGAGCGGACCACGGACGCCGGCGGCTCACGCGCGGCCGACGTGCCGAACGGTGATCTGTACGACCCGGCCACCGGTCTGCTCGCGCCCGCGGGCCGGCTCACCGCCGTGGTGTGCGGTGACCCGGACGCGGCGGGGCGGCTCGCCGAACGGCTGGGCGGGCATCCGGCCGAGCCGGGCCCGTCGGTACTCCTCGGCGGCGTACCGCTCGACGAACTCCCCCTCCACAGCGCCCGCACCGCCGTCCTGGTCCAGGACAAGGATCCGATCCTGCTGTCCGGCACGCTGCGCGACCTCCTCGACGTGCCGGCGTCCGCCGGTGTCCGCGCCGACGCGGCACTGGCGGCCGCGCAGTGCGAGGACGTGCTGGACGCGCTCGTCCAGGGGTCCCTGGACACCGGGGATCCCATGGAAGCCCGGATCACGGAACGGGGACGGTCACTGTCGGGCGGCCAGCGCCAGCGGCTCGCGCTGGCCCGGTCGCTGATCACCGACCCCGAGGTACTCGTCCTGGACGAGCCGACCTCCGCCGTCGACTCGCACACCGAGGCGCGGATCGCACAGGGGCTGCGGGAGCTGCGGTCGGGACGCACGACGGTGGTGTTCACCTCGTCGCCGCTCCTCCTGGACCGCGCCGACCGGGTCGCGTTGGTGCACGGCGACGAGGTCGTGGCGGTCGGCGCGCACCGCGAACTGGTGCGCACCGAGCCCCGGTACCGGTCCGTCGTGACCCGCGAGACCGAGGACGAGACGGCGGCGCGCGGCACCCGGCACGACCGAGCCGACCCGCGCGGCCCGCTGGACGACGCGGCCGACCTGCGCGGCCCACTGGAAGAGATCGAGGAGAGCGCATGATCGGCGTTGCGCCACCGGCGTACGACCCGGCGGCCCCGACGACGGCCACCACCCTGCCCGTCGGTGCCACCGCGACCGTGCGCGCCTATGTGACCGAGCTGTTCCGGCGGCACCGCCGTACTTTCCTGGTCCTCATGGCGGTCAACACGATGGCCGTGGTCTCCTCGATGGCGGGCCCCTACCTCCTCGGCGGACTCGTGGAACGCGTCTCCGACGGGGCCCGGGAACTGCATCTGGGCCTGACCGCCGGGCTGTTCGCGCTCGCGCTCGCCGTCCAGGCCGTGTTCGTGCGCGAGGTGCGGCTGCGCGGCGCGATGCTCGGCGAGCGGATGCTGGCCGACCTGCGCGAGGACTTCCTCGTCCGGTCGGTCGGGCTGCCGCCCGGCGTCCTGGAACGCGCGGGCACCGGCGATCTGCTGTCCCGTATCACCACGGACATCGACCGGCTGTCCAACGCCATGCGCGAGGCCGTGCCGCAGCTGTCGATCGGCGTCGTCTGGGTGGCGCTGCTGCTCGGCGGTCTGGTCGTCACGGCGCCCCCGCTGGCGGCGGCCGTGCTGCTTGCCGTGCCGGTGCTGGTGATCGGCTGCCGCTGGTACTTCAAGCGGGCCCCCTCCGGCTACCGCTCGGAGGCCGCAGGCTACGCCGCCGTGGCCGCCGCGCTCGCCGAGACTGTCGACGCCGGCCGCACCGTCGAGGCCCATCGCCTCGGCGACCGGCGCATCGCCCTGTCGGAACGCCGGATCAAGGAGTGGACGGCCTGGGAGCGCTACACCCTCTGGCTGCGCTCGGTGCTCTTCCCGGTCGTCAGCCTCACCCATGTGGTGGTGCTCGGCTCGGTCCTGATGGCCGGCGGGGTCTTCGTCCTGCAGGGCTGGATCGGTGTGGGCCAGCTGACGACGGGCGCGCTCATCGCGCAGATGCTCGTCGACCCGGTCAATCTGATCCTGCGCTGGTACGACGAGGTGCAGGTCGCCCAGGTGTCGCTGGCGCGGCTGGTCGGGGTGCGGGACATCGAGCCGGACGCCGGGGACGCCTCGCTGGCCCCCGACGGGCGGAACGTGCACGCGGACCGGGTGCACTTCGGCTACCGCGAGGGCGTCGACGTCCTGCGCAAGGTGTCGCTCTCGGTCGCGCCGGGCACCCGGCTGGCCCTGGTCGGCCCGTCGGGCGCGGGCAAGTCCACGCTGGGCAGGCTGCTCGCCGGCATTTACGCGCCCCGCGACGGCCGGATCACCCTGGGCGGCGCCGAGCTGTCCCGGATGACCGCCGAGCGGGTCCGCTCACACGTCGCGCTCGTCAACCAGGAACACCACGTCTTCGTGGGCACGCTGCGTGACAACCTGCTGCTCGCCCGCACCGACGCCGAGGACGCGCAGCTGTGGGCGGCGCTGGGCGCGGTCGACGCGGACGGCTGGGCGCGGGCCCTGGACGACGGGCTGGACGCCGAGGTCGGCTCGGGTGGACTGGCGCTCACCCCGGCCCAGGCCCAGCAGATCGCTCTGGCCCGGCTGGTGCTGGCCGATCCGCACACCCTGGTCCTGGACGAGGCGACCTCGCTCCTCGACCCGCGCGCGGCCCGCCACCTCGAACGCTCCCTGGCCCGCGTCCTGGACGGCCGCACCGTGGTCGCCATCGCCCACCGCCTGCACACGGCCCACGACGCCGACGTCATCGCCGTCGTGGAGAACGGCCGCATCAGCGAGCTGGGCAGCCATGACGAATTGGTCGCGGCCGACGGCGCGTACGCCGCGCTGTGGCGGTCCTGGCACGGGTGAGCGGGGCACCGCAGCGGATGTCCGGGCGGAGCGGGGCATCGGCGCGGACGGCGGCACGAGCGGCACGAGCGGCACGAGCGGCACGAGCGGCACGAGCGGCACGAGCGGCACGAGCGGCACGAGCGGCACGAGCGGCACGAGCGGCACCGGAGTGTGGCCGTCGGGCCGGCCGGCCGGGCGTGGTGACCCGGCGCCGGCCCGTGCGGCGGCACTCCGGTCGCCGCGCGGGCGCGCGCGGCTGGGCCCGTGGCGTTGCGCGGTCCCGAAGCGGGGTGGAAGGCTGGAGTACGGCACCGGTTCGGGGGATGCCCGGGAACCGTCGGGTTCGAGCCGGGTGTGACCTGTGCCCCGCGTGCCGACGGTCCGCCGCCGACCACGGTGCGAACGGGCCGTGCCCACCACCTGGAGGTACCCGTGAACAGCTCCGACGGATGGGGGGACGACGTCTACCAGCCGGACGGATCCGAGATCCAGGAGGACTCGGGGCTGCTCGACGCGGAGGACACGCTGGTCGACGACGGTGTCGAAGATCCGCTCGACCGGGGCTGGTCTCCCCCCGAGCGGCCGTGGGCGGTGGAGCACACCGGTGTGACGGCGGCCGAGGGCCACCGGGGCGAGTCGCTGGACCAGCGTCTCGCCGAGGAACTGCCCGATCTCGCCGTGCCCGACGGCGACGGCATCGGCGACTGCCAGGGCACCGACGGCGAACTGCTGGACAACGAGGTCGGCGACCTTCGCTCCGGCCGTCTCGTCGCACCCGACGAGGGAGCCCACGAGGACGAGGAGAGCGCCCTGGTCGCCACCGACGTGGGTATCGACGGCGCGGGCGCCTCCGCCGAGGAGGCCGCGATGCACGTCGTGGACGAGGACTCCCCGTCCACCTGAGCCCGGCCTCCCCCACCCGCCGACCGCCCCACGCGAGGAGCCCTCATGCAGCAGGACAAGCACCCCGACTACCACCCCGTGGTCTTCCGCGATCGCTCCGCCGGCTACGCCTTCCTGACCCGGTCCACCGCCACCAGCGACCAGCGCATCGACTGGGACGACGGGGAGACGTACCCAGTGGTGGACGTGGAGATCTCCGCGGAGAGTCACCCCTTCTACACGGGCAAGGCCCGCACGGTCGACTCGGAGGGCCGCGTCGCCCGCTTCGAGCGCAGGTACGGCGGGGCCGGGCGGGACGCCTCCGGCAGCGGGGCGGCCTGATCCCCGGCCGCCGGGCGAGCCGGTGATCAGACCCGGCGGACGCGCCGACTGCTGCGTCCGCGCGCTCGGAACTCCGCCCGGACCAGGAACCGGATCACGGTCGTCCCTCAGATCACGTTCAGCGCCGCCGCGCAGCCCACTCCTCCGAGCAGCATGAACACCGGCATCAGCACCTTCAACTCGACCCAGCTGCCCGCCCGGAACCGCATGGCCTTCGGCGGGCCCAAGGGGTACCAGCGCTTGCGGCCCACCGGGATCGGCCACAGGACCGGGCACCCGGAGACGGTCAACGCGTCCCCGATGTCGTGCACCAGCGCCCCCAGCACGATGGGCAGCCCCAGCCACAGGTACTCCTGTCCGGGCTCGGTGAACAGCCAGTCGGCACCGTTGCCCGGTTTGTCCAGGGTGCCCGCGAGGATCCATGCGCTGGTCGCGGCCAGCAGCCACACCAGGATGTCGCTGCTGGACCCGCGGGCCGCCCGCCACAGCAGTCCCTCGATCGCCAGCACCATGTGCACGAACAGGATCGCCAGTACCGCCCAGCGGCCGCCGGTGATCGCCAGGGCCGAGGTGCCCGCGCCGATCAGCACGGCCCACAGCCAGGTGTGCGTCAGCGTCCGGTGCCCGCCGGAGCGGCGCGGGTCGCCCTTCATCCTGGTGGCCTTGTAGACGGCGTAGGAGAGCTTGTCCACGATCTCGCACAGCCAGCGCGACAGCGGTCCGAAGGCGCGCGAGACGGTGGCCGCCTTGTGGTCGAGGTCCGGAGCGAGCGCGGCGCCGGCACAGATCAAGGCGCCCACGAGGAGGACCGGCCAGGGCATCGTGTGCCCGGCCGCGGCGGCGGCCGCCCCGACGCCGAGCCAGGCCGCCGCCCCCGACAGTGAGTGTGCTGGTCCCATCATCGCCGCTGCCCGCCCCATTCCTCTTGTGCCGCTGTCCAGTTGACCGGGTGTGTTGACGCTCCGTCGGCGACACAGCGTAGCGGCAGCGATCTTCGTGCTCGCAGCCGATTCCCGCATCGGCCGGAACGCCAGGCAAGATGGGTGCGTGACCCTCATCGATCAGCTGCCGCCGACCGCCGACCCCGACGCCCTCTACGAAGCCTTCGAGTCGTGGGCGCAGGATCGCGGTCTCACGCTCTATCCCCACCAGGAGGAGGCGCTGATCGAGGCGGTCTCCGGTGCGAACGTGATCGTGTCGACGCCCACCGGATCCGGCAAGAGCATGATCGCTGCGGGCGCCCACTTCGCCGCGCTGGCCCGGGACGAGGTCACCTTCTACACGGCCCCGATCAAGGCGCTCGTGTCGGAGAAGTTCTTCGAGTTGTGCAAGCTCTTCGGCACCGAGAACGTCGGGATGCTGACCGGCGACGCCTCCGTCAACGCCGATGCCCCCGTGATCTGCTGCACCGCCGAGGTGCTGGCCTCCATCGCGCTGCGTGACGGCAAGGACGCGGACGTCGGCCAGGTCGTCATGGACGAGTTCCATTTCTACGCGGAGGGCGACCGCGGCTGGGCCTGGCAGATCCCGCTGCTCGAACTGCCCCAGGCGCAGTTCATCCTGATGTCGGCCACGCTCGGCGACGTGTCCTTCTTCGAGAAGGACCTGACCCGGCGCACCGGTCGGCCCACCTCCGTGGTCCGCTCGGCGACCCGCCCCGTGCCCCTCTCCTACGAGTACCGGCTGGCCCCGCTCACCGAGACCCTCACCGACCTTCTGGAGACCAGGCAGGCGCCGGTCTACATCGTCCACTTCACGCAGGCGCAGGCTGTGGAGCGGGCGCAGGCGCTGATGAGCATCAACATGTGCTCGCGCGAGGAGAAGGACCAGATCGCGGAGCTGATCGGCAACTTCCGCTTCACCACCAAGTTCGGCCGCAACCTCTCCCGTTACGTGCGCCACGGCATCGGCGTCCATCACGCCGGCATGCTGCCCAAGTACCGGCGTCTGGTGGAGAAGCTCGCCCAGGCCGGTCTGCTGAAGGTCATCTGCGGCACGGACACGCTCGGTGTGGGCGTCAACGTGCCCATCCGGACGGTGCTGTTCACGGCTCTGACGAAGTACGACGGCAGTCGCGTCCGCACCCTGCGCGCCCGTGAGTTCCACCAGATCGCGGGCCGGGCCGGGCGGGCCGGCTTCGACACCGCCGGTCTGGTCGTGGCACAGGCGCCGGAGCATGTCATCGAGAACGAGAAAGCCCTCGCCAAGGCGGGCGACGACCCCAAGAAGCGCCGCAAGGTGGTCCGCAAGAAGGCGCCCGAGGGCTTTGTCGGCTGGACGGAGAACACCTTCGAGAAGCTCATCGCCTCCGAGCCGGAGCCGCTGACCTCCCGCTTCCGGGTGACGCACACGATGCTGCTGTCGGTGATCGCACGTCCTGGCAACGCGTTCGAGGCGATGCGTCATCTGCTGGAGGACAACCACGAGCCGCGCAAGCAGCAGGTGCGGCACATCCGGCGGGCGATCGCCATCTACCGCTCGCTGCTGGACGGCGGCATCGTCGAGAAGCTCGACAAGTCGGACGCCGAGGGCCGCATCGTCCGGCTCACGGTCGACCTCCAGCAGGACTTCGCGCTCAACCAGCCGCTGTCCACGTTCGCGCTCGCCGCGTTCGAGCTGCTGGACCCCGAGTCGCCGTCGTACGCGCTGGACATGGTGTCCGTCGTGGAGTCCACGCTGGACGATCCGCGGCAGATCCTGGTCGCTCAGCAGAACAAGGCGCGCGGCGAGGCGGTCGCCGCGATGAAGGCGGACGGCGTCGAGTACGAGGAGCGCATGGAGCGACTCCAGGACGTCACCCACCCCAAACCCCTGGAAGAGCTGCTCTTCCACGCGTACAACACCTACCGCAAGAGCCACCCCTGGGTCGGCGACCATCCTCTGTCGCCGAAGTCGGTCGTCCGTGACATGTACGAACGGGCGCTGTCCTTCACCGAGTTGGTGTCCTTCTACGAGCTGGCGCGTACCGAGGGCATCGTGCTGCGCTACCTGGCGGGCGCCTACAAGACCCTGGACCACACCGTCCCGGACGATCTGAAATCGGAGGATCTGGAGGATCTGATCGCCTGGCTCGGCGAGATGGTCCGCCAGGTCGACTCCAGCCTGCTGGACGAGTGGGAGCAGTTGGCCAACCCGGAGGAGATGACCGCCGAGGAGGCCCGGGAGAAGGCCGACGAGGTGAAGCCGGTCACCACCAACGCGCGCGCCTTCCGGGTCCTGGTCCGCAACGCGATGTTCCGCCGCGTCGAACTCGCCGCCCTCGACCAGGTCGACGAACTGGGCGAGATGGACACGGAGGCCGGCTGGGACGCCGAGGCATGGGGCGAGGCGATGGACAAGTACTGGGACGAATACGAGGACCTGGGCACCGGCCCCGACGCGCGCGGCCCCAAGCTGCTCGTCATCCAGGAGGAGCCGCAGAACGGCCTGTGGCGCGTCCGGCAGATCTTCGACGACCCGAACGGCGATCACGACTGGGGCATCAGCGCGGAGGTCGACCTCGCCGCCTCCGACGCCGAGGGCCGCGCGGTCGTCCGCGTCACCGCCGTCGGCCAGCTGTGAACCCAGGAGAACCCCGCCCATGACGAACCCGGCCGAAAGACTCGTCGACCTGCTCGACCTGGAGCAGATCGAGGTCGACATATTCCGTGGCCGCAGCCCGCAGGAGTCCTTGCAGCGGGTCTTCGGCGGCCAGGTCGCCGGCCAGGCGCTGGTCGCCGCCGGGCGTACCACGGAAGGCGACCGCCCGGTGCACTCGCTGCACGCGTACTTCCTGCGCCCGGGCAGGCCGGGCGTGCCGATCGTGTACCAGGTGGAGCGGATCCGGGACGGCCGGTCGTTCACCACCCGGCGGGTCACCGCGGTGCAACAGGGACGCACGATCTTCAATCTGACCGCCTCCTTTCACAAACCCGAGGAAGGACCGTTCGAACATCAGCTGCCGCCGGCCCGAAAGGTGCCGGATCCGGAGGACCTGCCGACGGTCGCCGACGAGATCCGCGAGCATCTCGGTGCCCTGCCGGATCAGTTGGAGCGGATGGCGCGGCGCCAGCCCTTCGACATCCGTTACGTGGACCGGCTGCGCTGGAACGCCGGGGACATCAAGGACGCGGAGCCGCGCAGCGCGGTGTGGATGCGCGCGGTGGGCCTGCTGGGCGACGATCCGCTGGTGCACACCTGCGCGCTCACCTATGCCAGCGACATGACCCTGCTCGACGCGGTCCGCATTCCCGTCGAACCGCTGTGGGGTCCGCGGAGCTTCGACCTGGCCTCCCTCGACCACGCCATGTGGTTCCATCGCCCCTTCCGCGCGGACGAGTGGTTCCTGTACGACCAGGAGTCGCCGATCGCGACCGGTGGTCGTGGGCTGGCCCGGGGCCGCATCTACGACCTGGAGGGGCGGCTGCTCGTGTCGGTGGTCCAGGAGGGTCTGTTCAGGGCTTTGTAAGGGCCTTGCCGCCGACGCAGACGAAGCAGACGAAGCCTCACACCCGCACGGGCCGGGGCCCTCTGCCGCGCAGCCGGCCGAGCATTCCGCGGGGTCGCTCCGGTGCCCTGCCCGCGGGTGGACCGCAGCGGGGGGTGCAGGCCCTGCTGCGGGCCGTCGACGTGATGGGCCGCGGCGGATGCTGGACGGGCGGGGCCGCCGGTCGCGGTGCGGACCGGTGGGCGCGTGCCTCGTACACCGCGCGCGCCAGGTCGTGCCTCAGCCAACCGATCTCGTCGGGGTGTTCCGCCGTCATGATCTTCTCCGCGAGCTGTGCGGCGGGCGATCCCGGCGTGCCGTGGGCGGGCGGCCTCGGGCGGAAGCTCTGCAGATGGGAGCGCTCACAGGGGTCCGGGACGATGTCCGCGAGGTGGGCGGGATCCAGGAAGGCGGCCACGGCTCCGGCGCGCTCCCACGGATCGTCGGCCTGCCGCAGCAGGAACCCCAGTTGGCGTCCACGCCAGTTGCGGGCGCGCAGATCGAGTCCCCCCGCGAGCTGGTCGCGCAGCCCTTCGGGCATGCGGCCTGTCAGCAAAGTGGCGCTCTTGCCGTCGGTCGCGAACTCCCGCAGTTCGTCGGCCAGATAGAACCAGACCACGGCTCGATAACGGTTCACGTAAAATTTTACGGGCGTCATCAGCCCCAGACGTGCGAGACGGGTGAACCTGCCGGCCGGCACGTCGATGAGGGCCGCGCCTGCTGTGGCGCCCACGGTCGCGACGCTCTCCCGGAGGCCCTCCGGGAAGCGCTCCGTCGCGCGCAGCCGGTCGATCTCCGCTCGAACGACGCACCGGCCGGCGCTGCCCTCGTCCGGTACGGTCCGGATGCGTCCGAGATGCACGGCGAGCTCGAATTCGCCGCGCTTGAGGCCCAGTTCACGTGCGGCGCGGCTCGGGGCAAGGGTGAGGTGGCGAGATGATGCGACAGTGCTGCCCTGCATGGTGGTACTCCCCCGTGGAGTCGGTGCTCACGCTGTGTGCGTTCGCCGTGACACAAGACGTTAGCCGCTCGGGCGGATGCCGTGGCGAGCCTGTGGATAACTCGACGGGACACGGGAAATGCACAGGTCAGTCGTCTGATATCGGAGCGCGCTCGGGCTGTCGGGCGTCCACGCCGAGGTGCTCACCGACCCGGTTGACGAGCAGGGTCATCTCGTAGCCGATCTGGCCGATGTCCGCTTCGGCGCCGCTGAGTACGCACAGACAGCTGCCGGAGCCCGCGGCGGTGACGAAGAGCACCGCATCGTCGTATTCGATCATGGTCTGGCGCACCCTGCCCGCGCCGAAGTGGCGTCCCGACCCCTTGGCCAGGCTGTGCAGCCCGGAAGCTATCGCGGCGAGGTGCTCGGCGTCCTCGCGGCGCAGGCCCGTACTCACCCCCGTCACCAGCCCGTCGTTCGACAGGACCAGTACATGTCGTACGTGGTCCACGCGCTCGGTCAGGTCGTCGAGCAACCAGCCGAGTCCCTGCTTCTGCGCCATGCTCCCACTCCCCGTGTGTTGTCTCCCCCTGGCCGGAGGATCCCTCAGCCAGCCTTCCCCACGGCTGTCGTCCCGGCAAGGAGGATGGGGGCATGGCACAGAAGATGACCGACGAGGAATGGCGGACGTTCGTCTCGTACGGCACCCGCACCGGCAAGCTGTCGACCGTACGGGCCGACGGGGGCCCGCACGTGGCCCCGATCTGGTTCCTGCTGGACGGGGACGAGGTGGTCTTCAACACCGGGAAGGAGACCGTGAAGGGGCGCAACCTGGCCCGTGACGACCGGGTCGCCCTCTGCGTGGACGACGACCGGCCGCCGTTCCACTTCGTCGTACTGAGCGGGCGGGCCCGGCTGTCGGAGGACCTCGGCGAGGTCCGGCACTGGGCGAGCAGGATCGGGGCCCGGTACATGGGTGAGGACCGGGCGGAGGAGTTCGGCGCCCGTAACGGGGTCCCCGGCGAGCTGCTGGTCCGCGTGGTCGTGGACAAGGTGGTGGCGGTACGGGATATGGCGGACTGACGGTCCTTCAGCCCACGGAGTCGAGGAGCCGGGCGGTGTGCATGCGCCCGGCGTACTCGACCAGGCGGATCAACACCTCCTTGCCGGAGTCCCGGTCGCGGGCGTCGCAGAGGACCACGGGCGTTCCCGGGTCGAGGTCGAGGGCGCGGGACACGTCCTGTGCGCCGTGGCCGCGGGCTCCGGCGAAGCAGTTGACGGCCACGACGAACGGGATGCGCCGGTGCTCGAAGTAGTCGACCGCGGGAAAGCAGTCGGGCAGCCGCCGGGTGTCCGCGAGGACCACGGCACCGAGGGCGCCCTGCGCCAGTTCGTCCCACAGGAACCAGAAGCGGTCCTGGCCCGGTGTGCCGAAGAGGTAGAGGGAGAGCCCGGAGCGGATGGTGATGCGCCCGAAGTCCATGGCGACGGTCGTGGTGACCTTGTGGTCCACGCCATCGGTGTCGTCCACCGACTGACCGGCTTCGCTCAGCAGTTCCTCGGTGCGCAGCGGCCGGATCTCGCTGACCGAGCCGACCAGCGTCGTCTTGCCGACGCCGAATCCGCCGGCGACGAGTATCTTCAGCGCCAGTGCGCCCTCGCCGTCGAACGTGCCGGAGTGCTCGGAGGCCATGATCACTTCCCTTTGGCGTGCCGACCGCGATCGATGTCCGTGTGCCTGGTCCGCATCATGACCCCACAACTCCACTCCGGGTGCTTTGACATGATTGCAAGAGTTGTGACCGGATCGCGCTCGGTTCGTTCCGCATCGTCATCTACAGTGCCCGCAATCCCGCGATGACCTCGCGCAGAATCCGTTCGTCGGGCAGCTGGGCCGGCGGCACCGGGCGGCTGACCGACACACGGCCGAACTCCAGGAGGTCGCCGAGCAGCACCCGGACCACCCCCACGGGAAGGTCGGTGCCCGCGGCGAGTTCGGCGACCGTCTGTGTCTCCGTGCGGCACAGGTCGATGAGTGCCCGGTGTTCCGGGCCGAGCGTGTCGTCGTCGGCCACGGACGTGCCGGGGTCGAGCGTGACGAGCGCGATCAGGTCGAACCGCACTCCGGTGGGGCCGGGCCTGGTGCGGCCCCCGGTCATGGCGTACGGGCGGACCAGGGGACCGGCCTCGCCGTCGTACCACTGACTGCCCGCCTCCCGAGTGGCGCCCGTCGTGTCCTCGGTCATCGCTGCCGTCCGCCTCTCCGGCTCATCCGGCGGCGGGCGGCCGGGCGGCGGCGCGCGGCGGTGTGTAGAGGTGCTCGCCGACCCGCCTGACGAGCCGTGCCATCTCGTAGGCGACCAGTCCGATGTCCGCGGTCACGGCGGTGAGGACGGCGAGGCACGAGCCGTCTCCGGCCGCGGCGACGAACAGGAACGCGTCGTCCATCTCGACCATGGTCTGGCGCACCGCGCCCGCGCCGAAGTGCCGACCCGCGCCCTTCGCGAGGCTGTTGAAGCCCGACGCCACGGCGGCCAAGTGCTCCGCGTCTTCCCTGGCCAGTCCGGTCGAGGCGCCGATGGCGAGGCCGTCGTTGGAGAGCACCACGGCGTGCCGTACCTCGCTCACCCGGGCCACCATGTCGTCCAGCAGCCAGTCGAGTTCGCCGGAGCGCCGGTCGGCCCCTGGGTTCGGGTCCTGGATCATGCGGGGTCTCCTTCGCTGCTGTCTCGGCCCGCTCCTCGGTCCGGGCCTGCGCCGCGGCCCGGTTGCCGGCCGCCGCCGCGCGCCCATCCGGCGCGGTAGGCAGCCATGCGGTCCCGTACGAGTTCGGGGGTGCGCCGGTCGTCGTCGGCGGACCCGGGTGTCCGGGCCGGCTCCTCGGCCCGCTGGCCGCGCAGTTGTGGGGCGAGGCTCGCCTGGCGCACCCGGCGCGGGAGGTGTTCGTCGGGCTCGGAGCCGTCCGTCGGGCGGTGCAGTCGCAAGGTCGTCACTCCGGGGGGCGTGATGTCGGTCGCCGGATCGGCTCCGGGGGGCGTAGTTGCAGTGGTCGGCCCGGCTCCGGGGGCCGCGGTTACGGTCGCCGGTCCGGGCTCCGCGCGGTCCGTGGCGACGAGAGCGGGCCGGTCCGCCGCCTCGACGGCTTCCTGGGGCGGGGCGGCACCGGGCACGCGCGCGTAGGCGTGCTCCGCCGACTGCTGCGGCTGTGCCGTGAAGCCGATGGCACCACCTGCCGCCCCGGTGTGCAGAAGGGCGGTCGGGAGCAGGACCACCGCGGTGGTGCCGCCGTAGGGAGAGGGCCGCAGATGGACTGTGACGCCCTGGCGTGCCGCGAGCCTGCTGACGACGAACAGGCCGAGCCGGTCGCTGTCGAACAGGTCGAGCGCCTCGGACTGCTCGATGCGCCGGTTCGCCTCGGCGAGGGCCTCCTTTCCCATGCCCAGGCCGCGGTCCTCGATCTCGACGACGTAACCGTTGCCGACGGGTTCGCCGGTGATGCGCACGCGCGTGTGGGGCGGGGAGAACTGGGCGGCGTTCTCGACCAGTTCGGCCAGCAGATGAGTCAGGTCGGCGACGGCGGCGCCGACGACCGACGTCTCGGGGAGCCGACGTACCTCCACGCGCGCGTAGTCCTCGATCTCGGAGACGGCCGCCCGCACCACGTTCGTGAGCGACACCGGCATCCGCCAGGCCCGCCCGGGGGCGGCTCCGGAGAGGATGATCAGGCTCTCCGCGTGGCGCCGCATACGGGTGGTGAGGTGGTCGAGCCGGAAGAGGTCGCCCAGTTCGTTCGGGTCCTCGGACCGGCGCTCCATGCTGTCCAGCAGGCTCAGTTGACGGTGCACCAGGATCTGGCTGCGGCGGGCCAGGTTGACGAACACACCCGAGATGCCGCCGGCGAGTTCGGCGCGCTCCACGGCGGCGCGCAGGGCGGCCCGGTGGACGGTGGCCAGCGCCTCGGCGACCTGTCCGGTCTCGTCCTGCGCGGGCGGACCGGGCGGCGCCTCGGCCCGGATGTCGATCTCTTCCCCGGCGCGCAGCCTGCGCATGGCCTCGGGGAGTTTGCGGCGGGCGATCTCCAGGGCGCCGTTGCGCAGGCTCACCAGTTCCACGACGAGTCCCCGTCCAATGCGTACGGAGACGACGAGCGAGGCGGCGACCGCGACCAGACCGAAGAGGACCGCCGCGCCGGCCGGGGTGAGCAGGCCGCGCGCGAACGGATCGGCGCGGCCCGCGACGGCCCGCCCGGTGTCCGTCTCGATCGACCGCATGCCGTCCCGCACGCGCGCGTGGGCGGCTTCCCATGCGGTGTCGGAGGCCGCGTCGACCGCCCGGGCACCCGAGGGACTCGCCAGGACCTTGTCCTCGACGGCCGTGACGGCCCGGTAGGCGCTGCTGTCGGCAAGGCCGAGCCAGTCGGCGCGCTGGGCGGCCGGGAGGTCCGCGACGGCGGTCTCGGTGAATGCGCGGCGCGTGCCGACCGCCGCGGTGAACAGCCGCAGTTGCTCGCCGTCGAGCCGTCCGGCCGAACGCACGCCGGTGAGCAGCGCGTCCTCCTGCGCCAGGGCCTCGCCCGCGCGGCCGAATTCAAGAAGTACGCGCGCGTCGGAGCCGAGATCGTCGGCCTGGACACCGGCGAGGGCTCCGCCCACACCGAAGGTCTTGGCAATGGTCTTCGTGTACTGCTCATACGCCTCGTCCCAGTGCACGCGGCGGTCGAGCACCGCCGTCCGCAGCGCGCGCAGACGCTCGGCTCCGGTGACGAAGTCCGCGAGGCGCCGTGCGACGTCGGCGGGCAGTTCTCTGCTGTCGGCGACGGTGTGCTCGTCGCCGAGCCGAAGTCCGGCGACGGCCCGCTCCGTTCGCGCGCCGAGTGCTTTGAGGCCGCCGCCCTGCCCGGCGACCGGGTCGGTCGTGTAACGGACCACCGCCGCGCGCTCGGCCTGCAGGGCGGCCACGGCGGCGGCGACCGGGGCCCGAAGTTCGGCGTCGACATGCTGCGACTGGCGCAGTCGGGCGACGTCCTGCGCGGTGCTGACGGTGGCGTAGGCCCACAGCGCGAGCAGGGAGACGACGGGGACCATCAGAAGGCAGACGACCTTGGCCCGCACGGTCCGCGGCCGTGTCCGCCATCGCCCCGCGCGCGTGAACACAGGCTCCGGCACGGCGCCCGCCTGCTCGTCCGTGTCTTCGTCGGCGGGTGGTCCGGCGTGCGCGCGGCGACCGCGGACGGGCGGTGGCGACGGCGCCCGGGTGCCGGTCGTGGGGGTCCTCCGGGATGTACGCATGAGCTCCTCGCTCGGTGGTGGTTCGGGGCGCGCTCCGGCTAGCGGACGGCGCCGCTCTCGACAGGCCGCTGGGCCGAGGCGGACGCCTCGCGCTCCCCCGCCGTGGGCGAGAGCGCGACGAAGGCCGAGGTGAGGAACAGATAGGACCCGAGGCCGACGGCGAGGGGGAAGATGAACTGCATCGCCGTGGCCCCGGGCAGCACCGAGCCGGAGGGGGTGACGCGGACGCTCACCGCGAGCATGCCGGTGTAGTGCATGCTGCTGACGGCCGCCCCCATGACGAGCGAGGCGACGGTGACCGCGATCGGCGACTTTATGTTCAGCCCCGCCCACAGGGCCGCCGTGGCCGCGACCACGGCGATCAGCACCGAGAGCGCGACGAGGACCGGGTCGTAGTCGATGTCGCCGTGCAGCCGCATCGCCGCCATGCCCAGGTAGTGCATGCTCGCGACGCCCAGTCCGGTGGTGAGACCGCCGAGGGCGAGGGCCCGGGTGCGGTCGCGGCCGTAGCCGACGGCGAACACCCCGGCACAGACGACGACCATGGCGACGAGGAGGCTGAGGACGGTCACCGGCACGTCGTAGCGGATGTCGGTGCCGCCGACCCGGAAGCCGAGCATGGCCACGAAGTGCATGGTCCAGATACCGGTGCCGATCGCGGAGGCCGCGGTGACGAGCCAGTTGCGGCGCGACGGGCCGGTGGCGGCGAGCGCGCGGACGGTGCAGCGCAGTCCCAGTGCGGAGCCGATGCAGGCCATCGCGTACGACAGCACGGGGGGCAGCCAGCCGAAGGCGGCGTGGTCCAGGTGTCCCATGGCTCCGGGACGCTAGCCGGGGCAGCGGCGCACTACGGGGGCGCATTTCGAAAATTGTTGGAATATGACGTAGAGATGGGATGGAACGATCGCGTCAGGCTCGAACATGCGCACTGGGACATCTTTCCCGCCGTGCGGGATCATGCCAGGCATGAGCGACGACCACGCACGCGTGCAGGAGTTCTTCACCGCCCGTGCCGACGGCTGGGACAGGAAGTTCCCGAACGACGGCCCCGCCTTCGCAGCCGCAGTCGCCGACCTCGGGCTGCGGCCGGGGGACCGCGTGCTGGACGCGGGCTGTGGTACGGGCCGCGCCCTGGCGCCGCTGCGCGCGGTCGTGGGCCCCTCGGGGCTGGTCGTGGGCGTCGACCTGACCCCGGCGATGCTCCACGAGGCGGTACGCGCGGGCCGGGGCCGCCACGGGCGGCTGCTGCTCGCCGACGTGGCCGCGCTGCCGCTGCGGTCGACGGCCTTCGACGCCGCGTTCGGGGCCGGCCTGATCGCGCATCTCCCCGACCCCGCCGAGAATCTGCGGGAGCTGGCGCGGGTGGTGCGGCCGGGCGGCACGCTGGCCCTGTTCCATCCGATCGGCCGCGCGGCGCTGGCGGCCCGCCAGGGACGCCGGATCACCCCGGACGATCTGCGCGCCGAAGACAATCTCGGCCCGCTGCTCGCCGGTTCGGGGTGGCGCATGACGTCGTACGTCGACGAGGACGCCAGCTTCCTCGCCCTCGCGGTCCGGGAGGACTGAGCAGGGCTCCTCGCACGCCCCGAGCCGGCCCGGTCCCGCGACGGCCGTGTTCTTGTGCCACCGGGTCGCCCTCTTCTGTCACCGCGGTCGCGACCCTACGTTGGCGGGAACAGTTGAACGCCCCCCGGGGCGACTCGGCGCAGGGGAAGGTGGCCCGCATGTTCGACAAGATCCGCACGTATGTCACCGGATTTCGCGGTTCCGCGCACCCGGAGAACTCGGGTCCGCGTGAACGGCGCGCTCACAACTTGTTCGAAGCCGCGGGGGCCTATGTGTCGGCCCGCACGGAGGACGGCCAGGTGCGGCTGCGGCTGGGCCGCAGCGGCCGGGAAGTAGCGCATTCGGCCCGCGGCGGCGCCGCTTCAGTGGCCCGGAGCCGAGCGCCTGCCGTGCGGAGTGCGGCCCTTGCCGCCCCCGGGCCGTGTCGTCGCGAGGTCCGGGGGCGGCGAGGCGGTGGGCTTCCGCGCGCCGAAGGATGACGCGCCGCGACGCCGGCGTCTCAGCGGCCGAGTTCCTTGCGGGCCACCCTGCGCAACCTGCGCCGCTGCGAGGGGTCCAGCGCGAGATACGCGGCGGCCGGAACGCCGACCACGATCAGGAACGCCACCCACCAAGGCAGCCATATCAACAGGATGAGCCCGACCGCCACACCCCCTGCGGCGATCTTCGCGTTCTTCGACATGTGCGTCGCCTCCTTCGCGGCCACTGCCGCTCTCTGTTCTGAAAACGGGCCCGCGCTTCCCACGGTTCCGGACCGCGACCCTGAGACGTCCCTGATACGCGACCCTTACGCACCCCCGAGGCCGGACATCCGTGCAGCACATCGTGCACCAGGCGAAGTGGCTCAGATCACAGCCTAGCTGTTCGGGGTCAGCCTCGGACATGGGGTAACCTCGGCGACCTTGCTCCAGTAGTCAAATTTGAGGAGTCGGGCAGAGCTGTGCAGAGCATCACCGCGGCGCCATCCCCCGAGTCGTCCGAACTGGCACGCTGCCCCGCCGTGTTCGTGCCGGCCGACCCCGCGCGTGCCGGCCACTTCGCCTTCTGGCGGCCCGACGGCACCCTTCCCCCCGCTTCGGGAGCCGTCGCGGACCTGGGCGTCGCAGTACCCGGCGGGCAAGGGGTCGAGCGGGTGCGCGTGCCCGCGGTGCTGTTGCCGGTACGCGCGGCCCTGCCGGTGCTCACACGCGCGCGTGTCGACCCGCTCGCCCACCGGGCCACCGTGTTCTGGGGCTCGGCAGGCATGCTGGCCCTGCACTTCCTGGCCCGCGGCCTGCTGCTGCCCGGGCTCTCCCCGACCGATCACGATGCCTGGCGGGTCGGCCCCCTGACCGCGCGGGACACGGAACTCGTCCGCGAACTCGCCGCCTCGATGCCGCCGGAGGCGCACGCCGTCCCGGTGAGCGACGCCGGGCCGCCCCGGCTGCCCGCCCCGGAGGGGCTGCTGCACGCCTTCCTGGACGCGGTCGCCGACACGCTCCCCCGCTCCCCCGCCGCGCCGCTGGTCACGGGCGGCCCTGCGTACGCGGCGGCGCAGCCGCAGCAGCTGCCCGGACAGCGGGCCTGGGCCGACGACGTCGCAGCGGGGCACGACGCCGGCGTACGACTGTCGCTGCGGATCGAGGTGCCGGGCCTTGACGACACGTCGCACGACGATGCCCCGGCGCGGTTCCGTGCCGTGCTCCAAGTACACACCGTCGGCGGCCCGGCGACCGTCGCGGACGCGGCCGAGGTGTGGTCCGGCTCCGGTCCTTCGGGCCTGACCTTCGGTCCCCGCGCGCGGCTGGACGCCCTGCTGGCCCTGCGCCGCGCGGCCCGCGCCTGGCCGCCGCTCGCGGCCCTGCTGTCGGCGACCGTACCGGACCGCGTCGAACTCGCCGACGACGAGATCACCGAACTCCTCGGAGCGGGCGCCCGTGCCCTGTCCGCGGCGGGCGTCGAGGTGCACTGGCCCAAGGAACTGTCGCGAGAGCTGTCCGCCCAGGTGGTCATCGGGCCGCCGACGGGCGGGAGCACAGGGGTGACGGGACGCGCGGAGGTGGCGTCGTTCCTGTCGACCCACGCCCGGCTCGCGTTCACCTGGTGGTTCGGGCTGGATGGCCGGGAACTCTCCCGCGAGGAACTGGACCGACTGGCCGAGGCCCGGCGTCCCCTGGTGCGGCTGCGCGACCAGTGGGTGCTGATCGACCCTCTGGAGGCGCGGCGCGTCCGTGCACGACAGGACCGCGAGGTCACGCCCGTCGAGGCGCTCGGCGCCGCGCTGACCGGCTCGACGGAGGTCGACGGCCGCCGCGTCGAGGTACGGCCCACGGGGTGGTCGGCGGAGCTGCGGGAGCGGCTCGCGGACCCCGAGGGACAGGAGCCGGTCGGACCGCCCACGGCGCTCGCCGCCACCCTGCGGGACTACCAGCTGCGGGGATTCACCTGGCTGGCCCGGACGACATCCCTGGGACTCGGCTGCTGCCTGGCGGACGACATGGGCCTCGGCAAGACCGTCACGCTGATCGCCCTGCATCTGCACCGCCAGAACGACCCCGCCACGGCCGGTCCCACGCTCGTGGTCTGTCCGGCGTCCCTGCTGGGCAACTGGCAGCGGGAGATCGAGAAATTCGCGCCCGGCACACCGGTGCGCCGCTTCCACGGCCCACGACGGAATCCGGACGCGCCCGCCGTCGGCGAGTTCGTCCTCACGACGTACGGCACGCTCCGCCTGCACGCGGGACGGCTCGGCGAGGTCCCCTGGGGCATGGTCGTCGCCGACGAGGCCCAGCATGTGAAGAACCCGTTCTCGGCGACGGCGCGGGCACTGCGCTCCGTCGGAGCACGCGCACGCGTGGCGCTCACCGGCACCCCGGTGGAGAACAACCTGTCGGAGCTGTGGGCGATCCTCGACTGGACGACCCCGGGACTGCTGGGGCGTCTCGGCACCTTCCGCGCCCAGTACGCGCAGGCCGTCGAGGGCGGCCGTGACCCCGCCGCCGCGCGGCGGCTCGCCCACCTGGTGCGACCGTTCCTGCTGCGCCGCCGCAAGTCGGATCCGGGTATCGCGCCCGAGCTGCCGCCGAAGACCGAGACCGATCACGCCGTACCGCTGACCGGGGAACAGGCGGGCCTTTACGAGGCATTGGTCCGGGAGACGCTGGAGACGGTCGCCACGGCCGACGGCATGGCGCGCCGCGGGCTGATCGTGAAGCTGCTGACCGGTCTGAAGCAGATCTGCAATCACCCGGCGCAGTTCCTCAGGGAGGACGCTGCCCAGATCGCCGGACGGTCGGGGAAGCTGGAGTCGCTGGACGAACTCCTCGGCACGATCCTCTCCGAGGGGGCGGGCGTTCTCGTCTTCACCCAGTACGTGCGGATGGCGCGCCTCCTGGAACGGCATCTGGCGGCCCGTGGAGTGCCCGCGCAACTGCTGCACGGCGGTCTGCCCGTGGCCGAGCGCGAGGCGCTGGTGCGGCGCTTCCAGGAGGGCGACGTACCCGTCTTCCTGCTCTCCTTGAAGGCGGCCGGCACGGGCCTGAACCTGACCTGGGCCGAGCATGTGGTGCACTACGACCGCTGGTGGAATCCCGCGGTGGAGGCACAGGCCACCGACCGCGCGTATCGCCTCGGCCAGACCCGGCCCGTGCAGGTGCACCGGCTGATCACCGAGGGAACCGTCGAGGACCGCATCGCGGAGCTGTTGAACCGCAAGCAGGAACTGGCCGACGCCGTCCTCGGCTCCGGCGAGGCGGCGCTCACGGAACTGACGGACACGGAGCTGGCCGAACTGGTGGAGCTGCGCGGGGAGGCGCGATGACCCGGTACGACGAGGATACGGAGCGCACGTTCCCCGCTCTGCCGCCCGCGCACGGGCGGGGCTTCGCACAGACGTGGTGGGGCCGGGTGTGGCTGCGGGCCCTGGAGGACACGGCGCTGGACGGGGCGCAGGTGAAGGCGGGGCGCAGGCTCGCGCGCTCCGGAGCGGTGGGCGCGGTCTCGGTACGGCCGGGCCGCGTCACGGCCGTCGTCCGGGACCCCGGAGGGGCCGCGCACCGGGCCGATGTGCTGCTGCCGCAGCTGTCGGACGAACAGTGGGAGCGGCTGCTCGACCTGGTCGTCGAGCGGGCCGGGCATGTGGCGGCGCTGCTCGATCGCGAGATGCCGCCCCACCTGGTCGAGGACGCGGCGGCAGCGGGGATCGAACTACTGCCGGGACTCGGCGATCTGGAGCCCGAGTGCGACTGTGGCGCCTGGGACCATTGCGGGCACACGGCCGCGCTGTGCCACCAGGTGGCGCGGCTGCTGGACGAGGACCCATTCGTGCTGCTGCTGTTGCGGGGACGGGGCAGGCGCGCCCTGCTGGAGGCACTGCGGTTGCGTACCGCGGTGTCCGATGGGCCGGCCGACGAGCGGGACACAGTGGACGCCGCGGATGCCTGGGCGGCCGGCGACATCCTGCCGCCCCTGCCCGCACCGCCCCCGCTTCCGGACGCGCCCGGCCGGCCGCCGTTTTTTGACGCCGAGGCGCCACCCGCGGCCGGGATCGACCCGAAGGCCCTCGCGTACCTTGCCGCTCGGACCGCCCTGGAGGCGCATCGGCTGCTCGTCGGGGCGCTCCACGGCGAGCAGCGACAGGCGGGGGGCGAACCGGAGTTGACGGTGGGCCAGGACGCCGTGCGGCCCGCCGCAGGCACCCCTGAAGGAGCCATCGCGCACCGGCTGGCGGACGGTTCGGGCCGCGACCCGGAAGGGCTGGAGACGGCCGTGCGCGCCTGGCACCACGGCGGCGCCGAGGCACTGGCCGTGCTCGACGTGGAGTGGCAGGTGGAGGGCGGCGCCCTGGCACGCGCGCGTGCCGCGCTGGACGCCGGCTGGGACGAGGACGACCGGCCGGCACTGCGACGGGCGGGCAACCGGTGGACCGTCCACGGCGCGGGCGTGCAGCTGCGGCTGGGGCGGGACGGCCGCTGGTGGCCCTTCCGGCTGCGCGGTCACTGGATCCCCTCGGGTGACGCGGCGTGGGATCCGGCGACGGCTCTCGCGACGGCTCGGCTCCACCTTGAGGAGGAGCCGCCGTGAGCCTTGACAACCCGGTGACCGTGCGGGAGTGAGGGCTGACGGTTCGTCGGCCGGGCCCCACGCCGCGGCGATTGGACGAGCGGGCGACGCCCGGCATTCACCTGGCAGTCGCGCCGATTTACCGCCGGGACTCAAATCTGGCCACTGCCATCGAACTTGACCCTTTGGAGGCCCGATGTCCTCGCACACCACCGGCCGGCGCCGAGCCCACCGTTCCGTCGTCACGGGGCTTCCGCTGGCCCTGGCCGCCGCGCTCGTGGCAGCCGGCACGGCCGCGGCGACGCCGGCCAAGACGGCGAAGGCCCATGTCGTCCGCACGGCGACGCTCGCAGACATCCCGCTCGGCACGTTCAGCAACGCCCTGCTGCACGGCAGCGTGGCCGACGACCGGGGTGTGGACCTCGGCGGCATCGGCAGCGACATCTACCCCACGGGCCGCAAGAACGAGTTCTGGACGGTGACCGACCGCGGACCGAACGGCCAGATCAAGGTGGACGGCCAGAAGCGCCGCACGTTCCCCGTGCCCGGCTTCGACCCGGCGATCGTGAAGATCCGGCTGTCCGGAAACAGCGTCGAGGTGATCGACGCGATCCCCCTCACCACGTCCTCCGGGAAGGCCGTCACCGGGCTGTCCAACCAGAAGTCGCGCGACGAGGCGCCGTACAACTACGACGCCTCGACGCTGCTGTCGTACAACCCGAACGGCCTGGACACCGAAGGTGTCGTGCGGGCCGCGGACGGGACGTTCTGGCTGGTCGACGAGTACGGGCCGTCGCTGGTCCACGTCTCCGCGCGCGGGAAGGTGCTCACCCGGTACGTGCCCGAGGGGCTGAACCTGACCGGTGCCGACTACCCCGTGGTGGAGGCGCTGCCGTCCGTGCTGCTGCACCGGAAGGTGAACCGCGGTTTCGAGGGGCTGGCCCTGCTGCCCGGCGGCGACCTCGTGATGGCCGTGCAGAGCCCGCTCTCGCTGCCGGACGCGGACGCGGGGAACGCCTCGCGCACGACCCGGCTGCTGCGCTTCTCGCCGAAGAAGAAGGCGGTCACCGCCGAGTACGCGTACCGGTTCGACCCGGTCGACGTCGTCGACCCGAGCGAGGACGACACGTCCGAGCTGAAGATCTCCTCGGTGGTGGCTCTCGGCGGTAACCGGCTGCTGGTCGAGGAACGCACCGACAAGGCGGCCCGCCTCCAGGTGGTGAAGCTGAGCCGCAAGGCCGACATCCTCGGTGACCCCTGGGACGACGACACCACGTCCCCCTCGCTGGAGCAGTTGGACGACCCGGCCGCCGCGGGCGTCCCGGTGCTCGCCAAGCGACTCGTGGTCGACCTCGGCACGGTGAGTGGCCTGCCGGGGAAGATCGAGGGCGTCGCGCGCGTGGACCACGACACGCTCGCCCTCATCAACGACAACGACTTCGGGATGACGGACGGCTCGGGCGCCTTCGACGCGCAGGGCCGGCTCGTCGACAGCGGCATCGAGACGACCGTGAACTACGTCCGGCTCCCCCACGGCATCTGACCTTCGCGCGAAGTACGCGAAGGAGGGGCATAGCGGTACCGAACGGTCAACAACAGGCGCGCGTGGGACGGCAGCAAATGCGCCGCCCCACGCGCGCGTGCGTTCAGCCCCGGACGCCGAGGAGGTGGTCCATGGCGAGTTGGTCGAGGTGTTCGAAGGCCATGCCGCGGGCGGCGGCGGTCTCGACGTCGAAGTCCTCATAGGCGGTGCGGTCCTCAAGGAGCGCCTGGAGGCCGTCGGCGGCGGTGGGCCGGGCGAGCTGGTCGAGGCGGGCTGCCGCCAGGGCTCGCCGGACCTCGGGGTCGGCACGGAAGGCCGCGGCGCGGTCCTTGAGGATGAGGTAGTTGCGCATGCAGCCGGCCGCGGAGGCCCACACGCCGTCGAGGTCTTCGGTCCTGGGGGGCTTGAAGTCGAAGTGGCGCGGGCCGTCGTAGCCGGCGCTCTCCAGCAGGTCGACCAGCCAGAACGCGGCGCGCAGGTCGCCGGCGCCGAACCGCAGGTCCTGGTCGTACTTGATGCCGTTCTGGCCGTTGAGGTCGATGTGGAAGAGCTTGCCCGCCCAGAGGGCCTGCGCAATGGAGTGCGGGAAGTTGAGGCCGGCCATCTGTTCGTGGCCGACTTCGGGGTTGACGCCGTACAGGGCGGGGCGTTCGAGGCGTTCGATGAAGGCGAGGGCATGGCCGACGGTGGGCAGCAGGATGTCACCGCGGGGCTCGTTGGGCTTGGGCTCGATGGCGAAGCGCAGATCGTAGCCCTGGGTGGTGACGTACTCGCCGAGCAGGTCGAAGGCTTCCTTCATGCGGTCCAGGGCGGTGCGGACGTCCTTGGCGGCGCCGGACTCGGCGCCTTCCCTGCCGCCCCAGGCGACGTAGGTCCTGGCGCCGAGTTCGGCGGCGAGGTCGATGTTGCGGATGGTCTTGCGCAGGGCGTAGCGGCGTACGTCGCGGTCGTTGGCGGTGAACGCGCCGTCCTTGAAGACAGGGTGGGTGAAGAGGTTGGTGGTGGCCATGGGCACGGTCATGCCGGTGGTCTCCAGGGCCTGGCGGAAGCGTTTGATGTGGGCTTCGCGTTCGGCCTCGGAGGAACCGAAGGGGATCAGGTCGTCGTCGTGGAAGGTCACTCCGTGGGCGCCGAGTTCCGCCAGGCGCTGTACCGACTCGACCGGGTCGAGGGCCCGGCGGGTGGCGTCCCCGAACGGGTCCCTGCCCTGCCAGCCGACGGTCCACAGGCCGAACGTGAACCGGTCCTCGGGGGTGGGCTGGTAGCTCATGCCGCGGCTCCTTGCTCGCTTGCGACTATTTCGTCATGGCGGTTTACAAATTAGTATGCGGTCGCATCCCTGGGAAGGGAGAAGATGTCCCCAAGGGGGTGACGCCCCGGTCGCCACACCCTCGGGCACACCTTGGATGCACCGAAGAAGACCAGGTCGGATCCCCGCGAGCCGCGGAAGAGGGAGAGCCCGATGTCAACAGCCGATGGTCCGCTCGTCGTCGGCGTGGACACATCCACTCAGTCAACCAAGGCGCTGGTCGTCGACGCGGCCACGGGCCGGGTCGTGGCGAGCGGCCAGGCACCGCACAGCGTCACCTCCGGCACGGGCCGGGAGAGCGACCCGCGCCAGTGGTGGGACGCCCTGTGCGAGGCCCTGCGCCGGTGCGGCGACGCGGCGCGCGAGGCCGCCGCGGTGTCGATCGGCGGCCAGCAGCACGGCCTGGTCACCCTGGACGACGAGGGCGATCCTGTCCGGCCGGCCCTGCTGTGGAACGATGTGCGCTCGGCGCCGCAGGCCCGCCGCCTCGTGGCGGAGCTGGGCGGCCCGAAGGCATGGGCGGAGCGCACCGGCAGCGTGCCCGGGGCGTCCTTCACGGTCGCCAAGTGGGCCTGGCTGGCCGAGCACGAGCCGGAGGCGGTCCGCGCCACCAGGGCGGTGCGTCTGCCCCACGACTACCTCACGGAGCGCCTCACGGGTCAGGGCACCACGGACCGCGGGGACGCCTCCGGCACCGGCTGGTGGGCGTCCGGCACCGAGGCGTACGACGGGGAGACCCTCGCCCATGTGGGGCTCGACCCGGCGCTGCTGCCCCGTGTGGTCCGGCCGGGCGAGGTGGCGGGCACCGTGCGCGACAGCCATGACCTGCCGTTCTCCAAGGGCACCCTGGTGGCGCCCGGCACCGGCGACAACGCCGCGGCCGCGCTCGGCCTCGGGTTGCGTCCCGGCACCCCGGTCCTGAGCCTCGGCACGTCCGGCACCGTGTACGCGGTGTCCACGCGCCGTCCCGCCGACCCGACCGGCACGGTCGCGGGCTTCGCCGATGCGCGCGGGGACTGGCTGCCGCTGGCCTGCACCCTGAACTGCACCCTCGCCGTCGACCGCATCGCCGCACTGTTGGGACTGGACCGGGAGGCGGTCGAACCCGGCACCGCCGTCACCCTGCTGCCCTACCTGGACGGCGAACGCACCCCGAACCTGCCGAACGCCGCGGGGCTGCTGTACGGACTGCGCCACGACACGACGTCGGGGCAGCTCCTGCAGGCCGCGTACGACGGCGCCGTTCACGCGCTGCTCGGCGCCCTCGACCTGGTGCTCGACGAGGACGCCGACCGGAGCGCGCCCCTGCTGCTGATCGGCGGCGGCGCCCGCGGCACGGCCTGGCAGCAGACGGTACGGCGGCTGTCGGGACGGCCCGTACAGGTGCCCGAGGCCAGGGAGCTGGTCGCGCTCGGTGCGGCGGCACAGGCGGCCGGGCTGCTGACCGGCGAGGACCCGGCCGCGGTCGCCCGCCGCTGGAACACGGCGACGGGTCCCGTGCTGGACCCGGTGGAGCGGGACGAGGCGACGCTGGCCCGGATCTCCGGGGTACTCTCCGACGCGGCCCCGCTGCTGGCCCGGGGGACGGACACCCCGTGACCGGCACCGCGCGGGAACGCCGCCGAGGGACACGGAGCGAGGATCGACACAGGCATGACCGCACCGCTGCACGAGGGCCCGGCCGATTCCGGCCGCGCCCTGCCCGACACCCAGCAGGGCATGCGCCGCCGCAATCTGGCCAGGGTGATGCACGCCGTCAGCGCCGAGGGGCCGCTCTCCCGGGCCGCGGTCGCCTCGCGCATCGGGCTGACCCGGGCCGCGGTGTCGACCCTGGTGGAGGAGCTGACCCGTTGGGGACTCCTGGAGGAGCTGGGCCCCGAACGGCCCGGCCGGGTGGGGCGGCCGGGATCGGCGCTCGCCGTCAGCCGACGGGGCCCGGCCGGGATCGGCGCGGAGGTCGGCGTCGACCACCTCGCGGTGTGCGCGGTCGACCTGCGCGGCGAGGTACGCGCGCGTGCCGTGCGGCACGGCGCCAACCGTGGCCGTGCCGCCGGGCCGGTGCTCGACGAACTCGCCGCCCTGGTGCGCCTGGTCGTCGTCCAGGCGGAGCGGGCGGGGCTGTGGCCCGCGGGGCTCGCGGTGGCCGTGCCCGGCCTGGTGGCACGCGACGCCCGCACGGTCGTGCGCGCCCCGAACCTCGACTGGCGGGACACGGACCTCGGCGCCCTGCTGCCCGTCGGTATGCCGCTGACCGTGGACAACGAGGCCAACTTCGGCGCGCTCGCGGAACTCTGGCTCGGCGAAAGCGCCCCTCGGGACTTTCTGCATGTGTCGGCCGAGATCGGCATCGGTGCCGCGGTCGTGGTGGACGGGCGGCTGCTGCGCGGCACCCGGGGCTTCGCGGGCGAGCTGGGCCATGTCCCGGTCCGCCCCGACGGCCCGCGCTGCCCGTGCGGCGGACGCGGATGCCTCGAACAGTACGCCGGTGAGGAGGCGGTCCTGCGCGCGGCCGGCCTTCCCCCCGGTGAGGATCTGGTCGGGCTGCTCGCCCGGCGTGCCGACGAGGGGCACGAGGGCGTACGGCGGGCCCTGCACGAGGCCGGTGCAGCGCTCGGCATCGCCCTGACCGGGGCGGTGAACCTGCTCGACCCGGAGTCCGTGGTGCTGGGCGGCGCGTTGGCCGGGCTCTCGCCCTGGCTCCTGCCGTCGCTGACGGGCGAACTGGCGGACCGCACGGCGGGGCCGCCCTGCCCCGTGTCGGTGTCGCGACTCGGCCCCGAGGGGCCGCTGCTCGGGGCCGCGCACTTCGTGGTGCGGGCGGTCCTGGACGATCCTGCGAGGGTTGCCGAACACGTCGCCTGACGGCGGGCGGCTCAGCGTGGGAACACCCCGATCGCGCCCACGAAGTACTCGGCGTCGTCGAGCCAGGGGAAAGTGACCGGTGCCCGGCTGGACGGTGCACCGGGCGTCCGGGAACAACGCTGTGTACTGGGCCGTCGCGCGCGGCGGGGAGTTGAGGTCGAACTCGCCGGCCGGCAGCAGCACCGGTTGTCCGAACGCGGCGAGCGCCAGCCGGGTGGCGTCCGGGTCGAAGGCCCCGTCCGCGGTGAAGACGGCGGCGGCCGAATCGTTCCGCTGCTCCACCTCGGCAGCCCGGTGATGTTGCGCCGCCTCGTCCCGACAGCCGTGAGCGAAAGGTGCGATGGCCCGCCAGGAGCTGGCGGTCGCACGGCCGACGACGATCTCTTCGAGGGCCGCGCGGGCGGCCGGACACCAGGGTTCGCCGTCGCGTGGCGCCGACGTCGCGTGGCGGAGGCTTCGCCGGTCGTGATGCCTACGGCCATGACGCTCGGGGTGATCAGCGCGAGTCTGCCGACATGTCCCGGATGGCGCTCCGGATGGCGCACGGCGAGGTTCGCGTCGGCCGAATGCCCCAGCGGATCCATCCGGTCGAGCCCGAGGTGCTCGATCGGTGCCCCCACGTCCGCGACGAGACGGTCGCAGCGGTACGGGTCCTCGTCGGTCGGCAGTTGTGAGGCTCCGGTGCCCCGTAGGTCCGGCAGGATGAGCCGTCGGTTGGCGGACAGGCCGCCCAACTCACCGAGATGGGCGGTGGCCTGCCTGGGCCGCCCGGCAGGCAGACCCGGGGGGTGTCACCACCGCGGGCGCCCCGGCGGCCGAGACCGCGCCGACGCCTGCGGTCGGCGAGTTCGGTGCCGTCGGGCGCGGCAAAGGTGGGCATGGCCCAGACCCTCGCAGGAACGTTCGGGCCGGGCAGGCGGATTGTCCGGCGACCGCCGGGGGAAGACATGCGACGTGCCGACACCAGGAGGCGTGCATGGCGGACTGGGTGCCCCGTGAGGAGTGGATCGAGTCCCAGCCGCGATCCCTCCTCGCCTCGTGCGTGGTGGTGCGGGACGGCCGGGACCGCCTCCTGCTGCTGCGCTACGGGCCCGGGCAGCCGGTCTCCGGGAAATGGTGGCTGCCGGGTGGGATGCTCGATCACGGTGAGGACCCGTGGACCGCGGCGCGGCGGGAGATGCGGGAGGAGACGGGTATCGAACTCGGCCCGACGCCCCGGCTGATCGGCGTCGACCACCGGGCGGACGTGCTGGGCACGGGCCCGGTCCTCGACTGCTTCTTCGACGGGGGCATCCTCGCCGGGGACGCCCGGATCCGGCTCAGCTCCGAGCACGACCGGCACGCGCTGTTCCACCTCGACGAGTTGACGCGCACACCGCTCGTCGCCCGGCTCCCGACGCTCACCGCCCTGCACGCGGCGGCGGTGGCCGGAACCGTCGCGTACCTGCGGGAGGGCATTCCGGTGTGACGGCCGGGAAGGCGTTCCGGGGGGGTCCTTGCTGGGTGCGGCCCGCCGTGCCGGGCGTTCACCGCCACTCGGTCCGCTGCCACGGGCCGACGGCGAGCTTCCCCGTCGTGCCCAGGTCCAGTTCCGGTGTCACCATCACCGGTGCGGCGCCCGGCTTCGCCCACACCCGCACGTAGGGAGCGTTCACCGGGGTGCCGGAGAGCACCGTGTTGCGCCACACCAGCCCGGCGTGCGCGCGCTCGCCCGGCTTCAGGGCCAGCGGCCGCGGCGGCCCGTCGGCTCCCGTGCCGCCGGCGACGGAGGACCCGTCGTGCAGGATCCGCAACCCCTCGACCTTCCGGTGGGCGTCGTCGAGCACGCTCAGCCGGGGGTACCCCTCGATGCGGTAAGTGTCCGTGCCGCAGTTCTCCAGATGAAGGCTCACCGCGCGAAGTCCCATGGCGGCGTCGCCCTCGTCCGCGTACAAGCGCACGCCGGACGACGGGCAGGGTCCGCCCGGGGCCGGTGCCTCCTCGGTCGGAACGCTGCGCACCTTGACCACCTCCACCTGCGTCGCGCCGACTGTGCCCGTCGGCTGCGCGGGCATGTCGACCGTGCCCGTCACGGTGGTCTTGGGCGCGACGGATGCCAGGACGCGTGACGCGTTCACCGGCGCCGCGCCGTTCCCGGGCCGGAACCGGAAGGTGACGGTGTACCGGAAGGGCCTGTCGTGATCGTTGGTGACCTGGAACACCGCGCAGTCACCGGCCGGGCCGCGGACGTCGCTGATCCTTACGTCGTCCGTCTCCGGTCCGTAACGTTCGTCTGCCGCCGCCGACTTCGGCGGGTGGGCGACATCGCAGGAGGTACGGCCCGACTCGCCGGAGGACCGACCCGGCACCTGGCTGCCGCAGGCCGTCAGCAGCGACGCGGCGGCGATGGCCGCGAGTGGCGGGAGTGACATGGCACGCATCCGCCGAGTCGACCAGGCTTCGAGCATGATGTGCTGTGACCGGGACCACTCTTCCCGTCACAGCGCTGTCACAGAGACAGAGCAATCATGCGAAATCCGGGGCGAGTTCCTTCGAACGGGTGGCGGCGTTGTCCACAGCTCCGCCCTCGTCCACCGATTCACACAGCGCCGTTCTGCCCAACCCGCACACGCCGTACCGTAATTCACGTGAGACGCAGCCGGGCACCGGGCCGCGGGTGTGCAGCAGGGGACGAGGGGGTCACGCATGTCGAGGGAAATCACCGCGGGGCTGCGGCGGGACGCCATCGCGCTGCGCGAGGTCCTGTTCCGCTCCCCCGGCGCGGGCATCGCGGTGCATCGCGCAGTCACCGTCGGCGCGATGCTGGGACTCGGGTTCGGCTACGACCCGGTGACCGCGTTCCTGTTCCTCGCCGCGGTGATCGTCACCGTCGTCATCGGTGTCCGCGTTTACCTCGACGAAACCGTGCCCGCCCGCCTGGGCAGAATGGAGGATCCGGGCGATGACCGACCCGCGAGTCCTGACGGTTCGACCTCAACCGGGCGAACACGCCTGGACGTTCAGGAGCGCTCCGCCTATGACTCGGATCGCGCCCGGCACGGTGCTCGACCTGTACACGGAGAACCGCTTCGGTCGGACTCGTGCAGCGGCCGGTGCACTACTACGGGTTCGCCGAGCCGGACACGTCCCTGTTCGCGGCCCAGGCGGTCGACTCACCGTTGGCCAACATGTGCGACACCCATGACACCTGCGTCGCAAAGATCCGCAAGGAATGGCCGCCCGCCCGCGAGACCCCTAGCGGAATACACACACGGCTGTACGAGACGGCGGAGGCATTTCGCACCTGACCTCGCCACGGAAGTTCCCGAATCCCCCCACACCCGAAAGGCGAATCGACCATGGACCGGTCCCGACCGCTGCCCAGCAGACGACGGATCCTGAAGGGCGCGGCCCTCGCCGCGGTGCCCTACGCGCTGCTGCCCGACGCCCGCGCCGGCGCGCAGACCCAGGCCGTCGACTATCCGTCCGCCGAGTGGCAGTCGGCAAGCAGCTCCAACTACACGGCGTCCACCCGCCCCAGTGACTATTCCGTGGACCGCGTGATCGTCCACGTCACCCAGGAGACGTATGCCAGCACCCTGTCCATCTTCCAGAACCCGCAGAAGAAAGTGTCGGCGCACTATGTGGTCCGTTCCGCGGACGGGCATGTGGCGCAGTGCGTGCGTGAGGCCGACATCGCCTGGCACGCGGGGAACTGGGACTACAACACCCGCAGCGTAGGTATCGAGCACGAGGGCTGGGTGGACCAGCCCGCCTACTTCACCGACGCGCTGTACACACAGTCGGCGAAGCTGACGGCGGCGATCTGCGAGAGATACGACATCCCCAAGGACCGGGCGCACATCCTCGGGCACGTCGAGGTACCCGGGACCGACCACACCGATCCGGGGCCGAACTGGGACTGGGGCCGCTACCTCAGACTCGTCAACCTCGCCTGACCGATTCGTCGCCCCGCCCAGCGCTCCGTCAGGCGTTCGTCGAGCGCCTGACGGCGTCGAGGGCCCAGCACACGCCCGGCGCCCGTCGTTCGGATGGGACCTGTCAAAGAGGTTGTCCGCGCCGACCCCTGGGGTGACGGTGTCCCACACCGCATCGCCGTCCGGGGAGGCCGGGTTGACCGATCCATGGGTGACCCTCTGGGATTCGTCCAGGCGGTGGCGCGCGCTCGCCGAGCTCATTTCCCAGCAGCGCGGGGAGCGACTTGCCGAAGAGCTGGGGTTCGCCCTGCGGGTCGTGGCCGTCACCGATGTGCGGGCTGGTTCCCTGGTGGAAGACGCGGCCATGGCTCTCGCATTCGCGTCGGTCGGTGTGGTGTCGCCCGGCCCGGCTACCAGCGGCGTACGCCGAGGCGATGGAGCGTACGGCGTCAGCTCGCTGTCGGCAGTTCGGAGCGTGTGACGCGGTGGTCGATTGTTTCGGCCGCGGCCTGGAGCATGGAGATCGCCTGGTTCAGGAAGGGGTTGAGGTCCGAGGTACGGCGGACGGCGAAGACCCGGCGCACATACGAGGGGTGGGCGAGCCGGATGACATGCACCTCGTGCGATTCGAGCATGGCCAGCTCGGGCACCACGGCAACCCCCAGACCGCGGCGCACCAGCTCGAACGGGAGGTTGTAGTCGTCGGTGCGGAAGAGCACCTCGGGGCGGAAGCCGGCTTCCGCGCACATGTGGAAGAGGAAACGCGCCGCGTCGGTGTTCTCGTGGGAGCAGATCCACCGCTCCTGGGAAAGGTCGGCGATGCGGACGTGCTTGCGCCGGGGCAGTCGGTGACCGCTGGGCACCAGGACATACAGCGGCTCCTCGAGGATCAAGGTGCAGTCCAGGTCCTTGGGCCAGGTGCGGGGTACTGTCCCGTACTCGAAGACCACGCAGAGGTCGAGCCGCCCGTCATTGACCGCCGGCAGCGTCATGTGCGGGTCGGCTTCCTCGTACCGGACGTCGACCTGGGGGCGGTCGCGGAGGAGATCTGCGAGCACCGCAGGGACCAGCCGAAAGCCCGCTGACCAGAAGCTGCCCAAGTACAGTCGGCCACGCTCGGCGGTCGCGAAGGACCGCATCTCGTCCTCGGCGGCTTCCATCGTGGCGACTAGGTTCTGTTTCCTGGATCATGTTCGGAGCCAGATGACCAGGGCCGCGACGGTGACAGTTCCGAGGTAGACGTAGGCGCGTCTGTCGTAGCGGGTCGCCACGGCCCGGTGATTCTTCAGGCGATTGATGGCCCGCTCGACGACGTTGCGCTTCTTGTACCGTTCCTTGTCGAAGCCGGTCGGGCGTCCGCCGTCCGAGCCGCGCCTGCGCCGGGTTGGCCCGCTGGTCACGGGGTTCGGGGATGGTGTGCCGGATCTTGCGCCGCCGCAGGCAGCGGCGGTTCTTCCGGGAACTGTAAGCCTTGTCGGCGCTGAGGCTGTCGGGCCGGGTACGCGGCCGGCCAGGCCCGACGCGAGGCACGCGGATCTTCTCCAGTACTGCCTCGAACTGCGGGCTGTCGCCGTACTGGCCGGGCGTCAGGAGCATCGACAACGGGCG
>NZ_JBSGBN010000040.1:0-24922 GCF_053601275.1 Streptomyces sp. NPDC004752
CGTTTTGGCCGGGGGGGGGCGGGCCCCCTACCCGGCGGGCGGCCGGTGGGGTCCTTCCCCCCCCCCGCCCGCGGGGGGGGGCCCCCCCCCCCGGGGGGCGCCCCCCCCCCCGGCGGGGCGAAGGTCACCCGGCCTGTTCCTGCAGGTCCGCTGCGGAAACGGGCGCGGGCATGCGCCAAGCCACGACCGCACCGGTCACGAGCCCCATGACGGCCAGCAGGGTGGCCACCAGGAATGGGTCGAAGGAGTGCAAGGACGGGGCGAACCCGGTCCCGACGCAGACTGCTACCCCGGTCGCACCGCCCAGCTGGTCAGCCGCGCGTTGGATGCCCGAGGCGGTCCCGGCGTCGTCCTCGGTGACGCCGCTGACCGCGAGGTACTGGAGCCCCACGATGCCGAACCCCATCCCGGCCGCGATCAGGAGCATGGCCGGGATCATCGTCATGCCGCCTGCCCGCAGGGCCGAGACGAGCGCGATCGCGGCCATCGCGGCCGCGGCAAGCACACACGCGCGTGCTCCCCAGCGGCCCAGCAGACGAGGCACGAGCATGGAGAACACGATCAGCGAGACCGCCAGAGGCAGCATCGTCAGACCCGCGCCCAACGGGCCGATGCCCAACCGGTCCTGCAGATAGAAGGTGAACAGCAGAAACGAGGTCGACACCCCCCCGCTCAGCAGCATCGTGGCCAGGTTGGCCGCCACACGCGTGCGGTTGGCGAAGAAGCGCAGCGGCAGCAGCGGGTTGCGCGAGCGTGTCTCGACCCGCACGAAACCGGCCCCGGCGGCCACCGCCCCGGCCAGCGCCCCCAGGACCACCCATGCGGGCGTTCCGGGTTTACCGGCCTCGACCACGCCGAAGATGAACAGCAGCGGGCAGGCGGTCAGCAACAGCGCGCCGTGAAGGTCCAGCCGCGGGGCGTCCTTGGCCACGGGCCGGTCCCCCTTGACCAGGAAGACGGCTGCCAGCAGCACGACCAGGATGAACGGAACCGAGACCAGGAAGATCCACCGCCACCCCAGGTGGGCGGTGACGATTCCGGACAGGACGAATCCGAGCACGAGACCGCAGCTGGCCACCGCCGCCCACACGCTCAGGGCCCGCGACCGACGCGGGCCTTCTGGGAACATCAGGACGATGGTGGCCATTGCAGCGGGCAGCGCGATGGCCTCACCGGCGCCCTGCAGCAGGCGCGCGACCACCAGCAGGGAAAACGTGGGGGCCAGGCCCGCCAGCAGCGACGCGGCGCCGAACAGGCCGGTGCCGAGCAGCAGCACGCGCCGCCGCCCGAGCAGGTCGCCCAGCCGGCCACCGAGCATCAGCATCCCGCCGCCGGTGACCGTGTACCCGACCACGACCCAGGTCAGGGAGTGCCCGTCGATGTTGAAGTCGGCGCCGATCGAGGGCAGGGCGATGTTGACCACGGTCACGTCGACCGCAATGAAGAACTGCAGCATGGACACCGCGCACAGCACCAGCCATGCGCGTGCCGGGGACGGGCTGTGCCCGCGGGAAGAAAGGATGCCTGGAAGCATCAGGTGCTCCGTCGCTCAGAATGTTCTGAGCAGCACAAACGTGCCGCTCCGGTCTGATCACGAAGCGGCTGGACGTCCAGGAGGAGTGTGTGAGTCGAACGTCCCGCCGCTAGCGGGACGTCCTGGTCACTGCGGCGCAAGCGGCCGCACACGAAGCAGCAGACATGCCGTGAACGCTACCAGGGCGGAGACGCCCGGCTCAGACACCTGCCTGTCGTCTCATCTCTTCACTCGTAGGCCCGTTCTGCAGAGCTTCCTGAGCACGGGAAGCTCGTCGCCGCGGAGCACCTATCCGCGCGACCTCTTACTGATGCATTTGGACATTGCGGGCCTTGTACTGGCCCGCAATATCCATCACGTCGACTCTGCCTCGGCGGGGAGAGTGCTCGGCCGAGCCTGGGAGTCGATGCGGAGGAGCCCTCGGCAGGCGTGTGTCAGGCGGTCGCTGCGGTCGGTGGCGTGAAGGGAGCCCAGTATTCGGCCGGGTTTCCGTTGCAGTACCAGAGCTGAGTGGCGGCGCCCGGCTCGGTGCTGTAGCTCTTGACGTTAAGGCACAGGCCCGAGTTTGGGTTGTAGAGCGTGCGGTCGCTGCGCCACTGCCAGCGCATGGCCGGGTTTCCGTTGCAGGGCCAGATCTGGGTGGAGGCGCCCGGCTGGGTGCTGTAGCTCTTGACGTTCAGGCACTGGCCGGAGTTCGGGTTGTACAGGGTTCCGTCACTGCGGTGCTCCCACTGTTCGGCCGGGTCGCTGTTGCAGTTCCAGATCTGAGTGGGGGCGCCCGGGCCGGTGCTGTAGCTCTTGACGTTCAGACACAGACCGGAGTTGCGGTTGAAGACGTGGCTGGGGGCGGCGGCCGAAGCACTGGTGGCCACGCCCACGGCGAGGGTGAGCGCGGTCAGCGAGGTCCCGATTGCGGCTGCGTGACGGCGCCAGCGGGCACGGGAGCGCAGTGGCGGGGTGGTCGCGGTCGAGGTTCGCATAAAGGTGTTCCCCAATCTATGAGGCAGACGGCAGGTGTCCGTGCCGGCTGTGCTGAGCCAGCACAGAACCCATAATTACCTTGCGTCATAAATTGGAAACCAAGAGTAGTAATGGCTGGTAGCGAGGGCGCGGTGGCGTCCATCGGAACAATTCTTCACGCGCCCCCTGGCAATCTCAGCGCTCCCGATGGGCACACCTCCCGGCAAGATCAATCTCGCCAGTATGTCCTGTGTGCCGACTGCTCAGTCGGGAATTACGCACGGGCGGAATACCGCCCGTTCCCCAGTACAGCGCGTCAAGTAGGCAGCGTCGACTGCCTGACAGTACGCCGTGGAACATGCCTGCGTAGCACCTGCCGTCCCCCTCTGGCCGACGGTGTCGAGCGCCACGGTGTTCTCCCGAAAGGTGGCACCGCCTGTTGAAGGCGGTCGCCCGGTGGGTGCCGGACGGGCAAGGGCTGTCAGGGGTCGCCGGGACTGCGCTGCTCGGCCAGCAGGCGAGTGCCCGGTCCCGGCGGGTTCGGTGTGGCGGTCATGGCGGGAAGATCTCCTGCAGCGTGCCCAGGGCACGGGCCAGGCGGAGGGCGAGGCTGTGGCCTTGGTCGGGGCCGTCGGCGAAGCCTCGGCAGATCGCCGGTGTCTCGGTTCCGAGGGTTCCGTGGCAGACCACGTGTCCCTGAGCTTGCCGTGCCTGGGTGACCATGGCTGCGACGCGGCCGGGCTGCAGGTCCATGAGGTTGCCCGGGTGGAAGATGCACGTGTCGCAGCGGTGGGCGCACACCCGAACGGCACCGGTATGCGGGTCGGCGACCTCGTCGTACGGCTCACCGTCCTCGGGCTCGACGCCGTCATCGTGGCGCATCGGAGTCTCGCCGTCGTCGCACGCGGCGTGCCGGTTCATCGTCGTCGTCCGCAGCCCGCGTGGCCGCAGCCGCCGCAGAAACTGCCGTCGTTGCACGGGCACAGGCAGGTACCCGTCTTACTATCCGGGCGGCCGTCTGCCCGCCAAGGGATGGAGACGCGTGTGTCCGGTGGCGGGGCGCTGTGGGGGTCGGATGCCGTGTACCGGATGGTGGCGGTGAGCAGGCTGGTGCGGGCCGTACGCGGGAGCCGGTCGAGCGCTTGCAGGCAGTACGCCACGTTCGGGTTGCCCGCCGTGACGGGGATCTTGCATCGGGCGAGGAGTTGTGCGGCGGCCTCTGCCACGGCCCAGGCGAGGGCTGGCGAGTCCAGGTGTGCGCGGTCCTCGGCCGGCATGTGGTCTGCTGCGTGGGCCAGCAGTTCGGCCAGGGGCGGGTCTTCCTCGTTCTCGGAGGCGGTGAGGAGATCGTGGGCGTGCTGGAGAATCCGGTGCACGACCGTGGGGTGCTGCGGCATGTCGATATCGGGCATGGACGAGGTCCTTCCGGAGCGGACGGGCTGGGGTGGTTCCTGGTCGGCCGGGGGGCGGGGGCCCGGGTGCGGGCCCCCGCATGGTCAACGGCGCCTGGTCACAGCCCGGTGCGCCGTACGGTGGCCTGGTAGCTGTCAAGGTCCTGGGTGAGCTGGTTCATCTGCTGGGCGAAGCGGGCGGCGTGCAGGTCGGTGGTGTGGCCCGTGTTCTGCAGCAGGCCGGTGACCGGGACGAAGGCCGGATCCAGGTGGGGGTTGACGAGGTCGCCGAGGCGGTCGCGCACGTGGGCGGCGTGGCGGCGGAGTTTGCCGTGCAGCCGGTCCGCCTCGCGGGCGGTGCGCAGGACCAAGTCGGCCGGTTCGCCCAGCGCGGTGCCTCGCTCCTGGCTCTGGGGGTCAAGGAGCTGAAGGCCGTCCTCGCCGAGGCTCATGCGAAGGGCCTCGTTCCCCGGGGTACGTCGGGTTGGGCCGTTGGAACCGGGCGCGGCGGGCAGGGGCATTGGCTGGGTCGTCGGTGCCACGGAGGCGGCTGATGTGGTTGGTCATGGCGGCAGGGTCCTTTTCCGTGGTGGGTGGTTGGAGGTCAGAGGGTTTCGCCGTAGGAGCAGGTGCAGGTGTGGCCTTCGTCCCGGGTGAAGGTGTCCGGGAGCCTGTCGGTGTGCATGGCCTCCTCGGGCTTGAGCGGCGGGTGGGCCAGGTGGGTACCGAGGTCGGCCAGGTGTCGGATCTCGGCGAGGGGTACCGTCCCGCTGCACTCGGGGCAGGGGCCGAGGAGTTCGAACGGGTCGTCGTCGTAGATCGGGGATCGGGCGAGGAAGGTGTATGTCTCACCGGTGTCAGGGCAGGTGGCGGTGGCCAGGATGGGCTCGCCCGGGGTAGTGCGGCGGCGCAGCCAGTCCGGGGTGGTGGTGATCTGGTCCAGTCCGATTCCGAGGGCGGCGGCCAGCCGTACGGCGGTGCGGGCGTGTTCCTCGCCCCGGTAGGGGCCGTGCAGGCTGATGACGTTGTGGTGGCGGATGAAGGTGGCGGCGGCGTGGGCGCGTTCGGCGAGCGACGGCATGGCGTGGGACTCCTTCGCTGGGCTGGTCGGTTCGGTGCCGGGTGGCGGGGTGCCGCCCCGGGCGGGGCCGGGGCGGCACCAGATGGGTCAGGGGGTGGTGGCGAGGGCCGTGGTGGCTGCCTTGCCGATCGCGGCGGCGGCCTGGGCGGGGTCGGTGAGTTGCAGGAGGGTGGTGCCGGGGAGGGGGCGGGGTTCGGGGTCGAAGGCGAGCCACAGCACCGCGCATCCGGTCGCGCGCAGGGCGGCGATGCGTGCGGCCGCCTGTTCGGCTTCCCTGGGGTGGTAGTAGCCGTCGGAGGCGATCACCAGCAGACGGCCCGCCCCGGGCTGAGTCAGACCTGCGCCTGCTTCCAGGGCGTCGATGGCCTCGGCGAGGCTGTGCCCCATCCCGCTGGCGTCGAACTCGGTGACCCGGTTGGGGGCGCGGCCCGGTGCGGTGATCGCGGTGACCGACCGGTCGTAGGCGACGGTCGCGCTGCGGGAGTCGGGGTCGGTGAGGGCGGCGGCCTTGGCCACGATCCAAGCGGCCGAGGCGATCGGTTCGGCGGCGAGGCCCATGGAGCCGGAGACGTCGCATGCGATGCCCACCCGCAGCGGCGGCGTCGGGCCTGCCCGGTGCACGGTGTGCACCCAGGGGGTCGCTGTGGGGGTCGCGCCTGCGGCCTTCTGCGCGTCGCGGGCGAGGGCCTGACGCATGTTCAGGCGTCCGGGCGGGGCCGCCGAGGCGGTGACCGTGGTGGTGCGTTCCCGGTAGGCGGCGGCGCGCAGGGCCCGGGCGAGCTGCCCGGCCGCCGCCTTCTCCGCGCGGGTGGGCGGGCGGGTGCCGGTCACCGGGGACCGGCCGCGCCGGGATGTGGCCGTCTTGCCGGGGGTATAGGGGCGTCCGCCGGGCGCGAAGACCTTCTCGGCCGTCTTGGCGGCCTGCCGTGCGTGGGCGGCCTGGGCGGCCTTCGCCCGTGTCCGGGCCGTCTGGGTGGCGGCCACGTGTGATCGGGCTGTGGACTGTGCGGCCTCGTTCGCGGCCACCGCACCGAGGACCTTCCTGATCGCCTCGGCCAGCTCCCCTTGGTGCCCGGCGGCGGGGTCCGGGGCTGGTTCCGGACCGGAAGGGTCGGTGCCGAGCAGCTGGCACCAGGCCCGGGCGTGCTCCAGCATGGCCTGCTCGTCCTCGTCGCCGGTGGCGTGGGCGGCCGTCCAGATTGCCGCGAGGGCCTCGAGGAGGTCGGGGCCGACGATGGCGGTGACGGTGTTCTCCAGGGCGTCGGTCTCGTCCTCGTCGAGGATTCCGGCGTCCCGGCGGGCGAGGATCAGTCCGGCCGCCGCTGCCGCCCGCCACCGGTCGGCGGGGGTGTGGCTGGTGAAGCCTTCGAGGACCAGGGTCTGGACGGCGGCCCGCAAAAACCTCCGGTCGCCGGGGCGGCGGACGAGGTGGGCGTGCTCGGCGCGGGACTCCTCCAGCAGCTGGGCCGCCGTGTCCAGGGCCGTTCCGCACAACGGGGGCGGGGTCGTCCAGCGGCTGTGGGCGGCGTGCGCGGCCTCGTGGGTGAGGGCGCCCCAGGCGACCGGGTAGTTCTCCTCGTCGCCGACCCGGGTGGGGTCGACGGTGGCGGGGTTCAGCGGGGCGAACAGGGCGGCGTCGATCTCCAGTTGGGCCGTGGCAGGGAAGAACGCGGCGGGGGCGCCGGAGCGGGTACCGTGCTCGCAGGTGACGATCACGTCCTCACGCTCGGCGAGTTCCGGGAGGCGTTCGGTCAGGGCGGCGGCGATGCGCAGCCACTGTCCGGCCTGCGACCCGGGCCGGGGTTCGAAGGCGGGGCCGCCGTCGTCCTCCCAGCGGGCCAGGGCCTGTTCGGTTGCGGACAGGGCGGGCGGGGTGTGCTGGACGTGGGCCTGGGTGTGTGTGGGCATGGCGGATACGGATCCCTTCCAGGAGGGGCGGTCGTGGGGGGGTCCGGGCCCGGCGCGCTCGGCCGGGCCCGGGTGGGGCGGTCAGAGCTGGCGGCCCAGGGCCAGGGCGGTGACCGGGCGGCCGATCGCCTTGGTGACGATCTCGGCGACCGTGTCCCGGTCCTCCAGGGGGGTGATGCCGACCAGGTTGGCGAAGGCCGTCTCGGCGCCGAGGACATCGGCGATCTTCTGGAAGGCGATCAGTTCCCGTAGCTGGGGCGCCCATCCGACATCGCCCGCCTGCTGCAGGGTGGCAAGGTTGCGGGCGATCCGCACCGCCGTCCGGTTGATCTTCAAGGAGGCCGCCAGGTCGTAGTCGGAGCCGACCTGGATCTGCACGCTGAACCGGGAGGCGAGGGCCTCGGTGAGGACCGCGCCGTGAACGCCCGGGTTGTGTCCGGCGATCACGTAGAAGCCGTCGGCGGCCGTGATCGTCTCGCCCTTGTGGGCCTTGACCTGGATCTGCCTGCGGCCGTCCATCGCCGGATACAGGGCGGCCAGCACCTTCGGGGAGATCAGGGTGGCGTCGTCCAGGAGGAGGGCGCGGCCTTCCTGCATGGCACTCACCAGCGGTCCGTAGGCGAACTCGTAGCCGCCGCCCGCGTCCTGGGTGTATTCGCCGATCAGGTCGCCGACCGTGGTGTCGCCGTCTCCGGCCACCGTGATCAGGTCCGGGAAGGCCGCCTCGATCAGCGAGGTCTTCCCCGTGCCCGGCGGCCCGTACAGCAACACCGCCACCTGCGCCTCCCGCAGCCTGCGCAGCGCCTCGACATCCGGCAGCTGGGCCAGCGCCCTCGGGTGGTAGGTCTGCCCGTTGGGGCGGACGATCGGCACCGGCCGCCCGCCCGGCGGCGGAGCCGAAGCCGCCTGCCGGGATGCCTGGCGCGGCGCCCGAGGCGTGCCACCCGGGGTAGAAGGTGGCGGTGCGGTGTGCTGGGCTGCGGTGGCCGTTGCCGAAGTCGCTTGGTACGTACGGGGTTTGGAACCGGCCTGTTCCGCCTCACCCCGGCACACCAGCGTCTCGCACGCGTTGCCGACCGCCCCACCCGAATGCCCCAGACGGTGCGCCAGTTCCGTGACCGTGAAGACCCTGCCCGGACTCGCCGCCAGCACCTGGGCGATCCTCGCGCGCAGTTCGCCCGGGCGCGCCTTGCCGCCCGGGCCGGGCGCGGGCCCCGCGGGCGTCGTGGGGGAATTCGGCGCTGCGGAGGCGGGCTGCTGCCCGGCGGGGCCGGAAGGCGGGGAGGCGGGCGCAGGTGTGGCGGTGTTCGTCATCGAGAAAGTCCTTTCACCGGGTAACAGGGCGCACTTCACCCGTTATCCGTTTTCGGGCGGACCCCATTGGCGGGTTTTTCATTCCCGGCCTTTCCGGGAACTATTCAAATATAGCTCGACCCGCGCCCCACCTGAAGCAGTATTCAGGCTTGATAATGCTGGAATTCTCGTGAATTCACGACCGTTTTTCAGGGCATTTTCTATAGGCGCGACGCAAGGCGTCGTGCCCGGTGACCTGCACGACCGATTCCCAGGCACCCCCACGGCGCCGGAATTCCGGAAAATCGAGTGCACGCACGAATAGGCGGCCCCCGGCGCGGCCCCCGGCGCGGCCCCCGGCGCGGCCCCCGGCGCGGCCCCCGGCGCGGCCCCCGGCGCGGCGGCACCTTCGGCGATGCCTGGGTGCCGCCGCGCCTTGAACATGTGCAGGTGCCGTCAGGTGTCCTTGAACCAGACTGAACGAACCGGTGCGGAAGCGGAGTGAACAGAACAAAGAAGACTGATGGACCGGAGTGGGTGCGGCCGGTCGCCGGCCGTGACGTGCCGGGGCGGGGGGCCGCGGGCTGTTGGCAGATCGGGATGCGTTGCTGCACCGATATACAGTCGCCCTCGCCCGCCGGTGGCTCGCAGGGCCCCTGGCCTGCGTCTTCGGGTGGCGCGGGGGTGCCGCATCCAAGCGCGTACAGGGACACGGCGGCGGATACGACACCAGATACGACGGGGCGGACGCCAACAGGTCACCACACGGCGTTGCGAGGCACGCAGGGGTCGTGAGCTGCGTCTTTACCTGGTGTGACGGGTGTGGGTGCGGGGCGTGATGAGGGCTTGGGTTGCCGGGTCGGGTTCGAGGCCGAGACCTTTGAGGTGGCGAGTCAGGCGGGTGTAGGTGTGGCGGGCGGCGTCGTGGCGTCCGGCGGCCTGGTAAAGGCGGATGATGTGCTGGGCGAGGCGTTCGTGGTCGGGGTGGATGGTGCCCAGGTGTTCCAGCATCGCCAGGACGGTGTCCCGGTCGCGCGGTGCGGCGTCGGCGTGCTCGGCTGGGCGGGCCAGGCGGAGGGCGGCGTCGGTGGCCTTCATGGCCAGGTGTTCGCGGACCGTGTCGGCCCACAGGTAGTCGCTGCCGTGAGCGAAGGGGCCGCGGTAGTGGCCCAGGGCCTCACGCACAGCAGCCAGAGAATTATCGGATTCTTCTCCCGCAGCGGAGGCGGAGAATGCCTCTTTCAGGATACGGCTGAAATCATCCAGATCGGTTTCCATAAGTTCTGGATGGAGTTTGTGGAGTTCCCCTTGGAGGAGGATGAATTCCTGTGCGGTGATTCCCGTAGCGGCGCGCAGGGCGCGTCTGACAGCACGGCGGAGGTTTTTCAGAGCGTTCTGGTCACTGCCGGGGGCAAGGTGGAGTTTGTCGGCGATGTCGGAGGCGAGCAGGCCGGCGGGGTGGGCGGCGAGCAGAGCGAGGAATTCGCGGACTTCACCGCGGAGGTTGGTGCCGATGGGGTCGGGGTGGCCGCGGGCATAGAGGGTGACGGGGCCCAGGACGTGAAGGCGTACAGGGCTGGTCTGTGCCGGAGATGAGGCGCCGGCCGCGTGCGGGCGTGTGGGCACGCCGTCTGCTGGGGGCTTGGCAGGAGTGTCGGGAGGCTCTTTGCCGGTGTGAGGGGCGGGGGTGGGAAGGATGCGCAGGCGGCGCCGCTCGCCGTGGGCGGTGAGGAGGACGTCGGTCACGTCGCGTGCGGCGTCCGGCGTGAGGTGGAACAGCCTGAGCGGGCCAGGATGCCGACCGGAGGAGCTGGCTGAGGTGGTGGTGCCGTCGTCGGCAACGTGCCAGGAGTCGGCGCCGGGCAGCGGAATCCCGAGAGTGAGGACGATCAGGGTTGTGGGGCTGCTGCGGGCAGCCAGGGCCTGCAGTTGTCCGACGTGGACAGGGTCCGGCACGGTGAGCAGGAGGAGAGTGCCCGGCCCGGTCTCCGCTGCGCCGCCGGCATCTTCCTGCCCAATTACCACCGGGGTGGTGTCGTGTTCGTCGTGGGCGCGGGCGTGGGCGATCAGGTGCTGTTCGGCCCTCCGGACAGCCTCCGACAGGCCGGGGCTCTGGGTCAGGCCGGTGAACTGGTCGGGCAGTCCGGGCAGCAGACGCTCAGCCACCTCGTGGGGGACGACCGCGGTAACGCTCGAAGGGCCGGGGCGCCGACGTTCCGCGGCGGTGAGGATCCCGGTCAACAGAGCGCGGGCGGCGCTCTCGGCGCCGGGGCCGGTCCAGGTGCAGCCTCCGGGCACGGCCAGTTCGTCGAAGGGCACTTCGGCGTCCCCGCGCACACCGATGGTGACCGTGCCCGGGCTGCGGGGTGGCTGAGGCGGGGTACGGCGGGGGGCCAAAAGGTGGGGATCCTCAGGCTGGCGGGGCCGCAGGGCCGCGTGTGCGGCCTGTGCGGCCTTGTCCACCAGCGGGCTCAGTGCGGGGATGTCCGCCTCCTGGCCGGGCTCACGCCGACGGTGTTGGTGCCAGTACCAGTAGCGGCGTGCGGCCAACAGGCCGGCCGCGGCAGTGATGCCGATCAGGCTCGCCTCCCCCAGGCCGATAGCGGCCGGACCCGTCGTCGTACCTGTCTGTTTGGCCGTGGCCTCGCCACGCCGGCCGGGCTGTGCAGGAGTGTGCTCGCCGCCCTCCTCTCGGCTGGTGTCCGTGTGCCGGTTTGGAGTCGGCAGTGTTCGCGGGGTCTCGGCGGGCTTGGTGGGCTTGGTGGGTGTGGTGGCCGGTGCCGGATCTGCTGTGGTGGGGGCGGGACTTTGCACCGTGTCGGCCCGGCTGACGGGGACGGTCAACTGCCATCCGGGGCGGATCAGATCCGGGTCGGTGAGCCGGGCTCCGTCGCCTTGGACGCGGTTCTTGTTCAGTGCGTAGATGCGCGGCCATGTGAGCGCATCGCCCATATGCGTGCGCGCGATGTCCCAGAGGGTGTCGCCCTTGATGACCGTGTACTCGACATGCCGGACCGGCTCAGTCTCACCGTTCGTAGTGGAGGGTTCCGGTGTCGGTGTGGCCGTCGTGGTCTGCGTCGGCGCCGGCATGGCCAGGGATGCAGGCATGGGCTGCCCCGAGGCCGGAATGAGAGAGGCTGTCGCGGTGACGCGAGGCCGTGCCTCGCCCGGTGAGGGAAAATCCTGGGCAGTGGCTGTCTGGGGACGCCACAGGCCGATCAAGGCGACGACGAGCGTGCCGATGCACAGCGCGGCCAGCGAACCCTTCACGGACAGGGCGGCCACGTGTTCATGGTGGGCGTGGCGGTCGCGCAGCAACTGCGGGAGATGAGTGGCGTACCAGAGGGTCTCGCGGACCACGGTGCAGGCGAATGCGGCCCAGCACGCCCAGCCCACCATGGCGAGTATGTCGGTCATCAAGGGGTCGCTGACCGGCTGTGTCAGCCGCTGGCCGAACTCGGCCAGGGAGGAGACGTGTTCAGGCCAGGGAAAGCCGGTGGCCTGCCACAGGATCCAGGGCATCCCGGCCAGCAGGGCGAGCGTGACGGCCAGGGTGCCGACGGCCGTTGCGGCCGCGGTCAGGCGCTGGCGCAGCTGCGGTGGGTAATTCAGCGCCGGTTCGCTCTCGTCGGCCGGAACAGGGGTGGTGAATGGTGTTTATGGAGTGGTGCGTTCGGCGTGTGCGGTGCCGGTGGCGTGCACGGTAAGGGTGCGCAGGCCGATCAGCTGCAGGATCTGGGTGCGCTGATGGTGGGTGACGCGGACGGTGACGGCATCGCCCTTGACCACGGCGGTGGCGTTGTTTCCGGTGGAGTCGACGTAGGCACGTGCCGCTGCCACTGCTTTGTCGGCTACGAGGCGGACTTCGTCGCCGTGCCGTAGTCCGCCGATGTCCAGTTGCTGGGCTCCGGTGCGGGCGGCTTCCTGCGCTACGTCCAGGGCCTGGGCTTTGCCGGCCAGGGCAAGACCGCCGTCGACGACGATCCCCGCGAACAGCCACAGTGCGGCAAAGACACCCACGATGAACCCGGTGACCTGTCCCCGGTCGTCCCCGGCCGTAATCCGGATGCGGCCCCGTACCGGATGCGCGTGTCCTCGTCGTTTCACGGGGCGCTCCTGAAGGTGTCGACGACGGAGAAAGCGGTCCCGGTCAGCGGCACGTGGCCGGGCAGCCCGGTGCGGGTGAGCGTGCTCAGGTCAGCGGTGCAGGAGACCTGAGCCGTCACGGTGGCGCCCGGCAGGAGGCCGCCGGTGGCAATACGGACGCCCGGGCGCCTGCAGGAGGCTCCCGCCTCGCGCAGTGCCGCGCGCGCCGCCCGCTCCGCCTGGGTACGGGCATCCTTCTCGCTGCGTGCGAGGGACGCTGCACGGGCGGCCTGATGGGCGGCGTCCGCCACGACCAGGCGGGCATCTGCGAGCAGCCCGAAGGCCACCACGACCAGGAGCACGAGGACGAGCAGTGGCGTGACGAGCACCAGCTCCACCGCAGCCGAACCCCGTTCCCCGCCGACTCGTGCGCGGCGCATCTGCCGGATCATGGCCGGTCTCCGATGGGAGTGGTGATCCGCTCGGTGGGACCGGAGGCGGTGCCGGAAGCGTGCAACACCAGCCCCGGGACGGGCAGCACGCGGATCACTGTCCCTCGCACGCGCACACTGGTCTGTGTGGCTGTGCGGTTCGTGGTCACGGTCGGGCGGGTCAGTACCCGGCTGCCCAGTGCGGCCAGGCTGCGCCGTGCCTGGGTACGGCCGTCGGCCGCGGTTCCGTGCTCGGTGCGGGCGGAGGCCAGGGCCCGCTGGGCGGCGTACTGGGCGATATGCCGTGCGTGCCAGACCAGCGCGAACTGCACCACCAGCAGCGCCATCAGCAGCAGTGCCGGGACCACCAGCACCAGCTGGGTGCTCGCGGACCCGCGGTCGCCTCGCGGCCTGCGAAGGAACGTGGTCACCGGTTAGCCGCCCAGGTCGATGCCGTTCGCCTTGGCGGTGACCTTGGCGACGATGATGCCCACCACGGTCAGGCCCAGGACCGCCAGCAGAGCGGTGACCACGATGGTCTCGGTGGTGTAGCCCGCATCCGAGCGCGCATGCCGGCGGACTTCGGCCAGGCGAGCGCGTACCAGTCGGGCCAGGGTGTCGAGGTGCAACATGACGGTGCTCTCTTCTGCGGGTCTCTACTCGTGCGGCAGGGGGTTTCAGGTGATGGACATGACGTGGGCGAGGGCCGGGTAGCCGATCAGCAGCAGGAACGCGGCGAACAGTCCGACCACGGGCAGCGACATACGCTCGGTGGCGGCCTGGGCGGCCCCGTCGGCCTCCGAGATCCTGCGCCGCCGCATCGCCCGCGCCTTCGCCGCAAGCGAGCCGCGGATCTTCGCGCCCTCGCTTCCCGCGAGGCTCAGCGTCGAGGACAGCTCGGTCAGATCCGCCACAGTCAGGTGGCGTCCCAGTTCACCCAGGTGAGGCCAGGGGCTGGTACGGGTGAGCTGGGCGACATGCAGGGCGTGGCGCAGTCGCCCCGCCGCCCACCCCTGCGGCGCGGCCACGGCCTGGGCGAGAGCCTGCTGGATCCCGGCGCCGCCGGCCAGTGCGATCACCGTCAGGTCCAGGACGAGGCTGAGGGTGTGGCGCATCTCCCGGCGCCGCCTCGCGGCCTGCTGACGCACATTCAGATCAGGAGCGAAGAACAGCACGGCGGCCAGGGCCAGTGAGCCGGCCAGCGGCATCCACCAGCCCGCCTCGACGTTCACGCCGAGACGCAGCAGGAGTACGGCCATCCACGGGGCGAGGAGTCCGGCGATGGCGCAGACCGCTTTGCCCGCCAGATGGTGTTCCTCGTCCGTGCCGCACACCGTCAGGTCCGCACGCAGCGAAGCGGTGGGAAAGCCCAGTGCCCGCACCACCGGTACAGCGCGCCTGCCCAGCCGCGTGGCCCACTCCCCGTCGTCCGCCCCGCCCGCGCGTGCATCCACTGGTGGTACCGGGGCGTTGAGAGCGGTGAGGACGTCGGCGAGCGCGGGCCTCGGCGGGCGCAGGCCGTAGACGAGGGCGGTCGCCCCGGCGCCGAACAGCGCGCCGAACAGCATGACGATCACCGCGCACCCCCGGGGTCGCTACCCGCCGTAGCGGTCGGGCTGATGAGGCGGACGGGTTCCTCGATGCGGCCGACCGCGGTCAGGTAGGTAAAGCTCGCGGCGAACAGAGCACCCACCACCGCGAGCACCGCCTGCCCGGTCAGCGTGTTGAAGGGATCCAGATAGGGCCGGTTGAGGACCACCAGCCCCACCGCCATACCCAGGGTGACGATCACGGTCACCCGCACTCCGGTGCGCACGCTCGCGCGTCCGGCGTCGACGCGCTGCCGCATGGCCACCTGCTCGCGCACCGACTCCGCCAGCTCACCCAGCAACGGCGCCAACTGGCTCGCCTGCCGCTCCACCGCCATCACCAGGGCAGCCACCACCACGTCGGCCAGCGGGTCATCAACCTCCTCGGCGAACCCTCGCAGCGCGGCTGGCAACGGCTGCCCGGAGCGGACCGCGCCCGCCAGATCCCGCAGTTCGGGCTCCAGCGCGGCAGGGGCAATGTCCGTGGTCACCAGCACAGCCTGCTCCAGGCCGGCCGCGGCGGAGAGGGTGTCGCGCAGCATCTCCGTCCACAGGGCCAGCGCCTCCATCCGCTCCGTACGCCGCGCCGCATGCCGGTCCGGGCCCAGCAGACCAGGCAAGGTCAGCAGGGCAACCGTGGCCAGCACCGCCGCCACCGGCCATCCCGTCAACGCCCCCGCAACCAACCCGGCCACCATCGCGATCATCACCCTCCGCGTGGTCCAGTCCGCAGGCAGCCGCGCCACCAGCGCACGCCACAGGCCCGGCCGCTCTTGGCGCGCCGCTCGCCGCACCGCGCCATAGCCGATGGCCACCAGACCGAGCCCGAACACCGTCCCGCACGCCACCGAAATGCCCGTCCAACCGGCTGTACCAACCAGGCCGCTCACGATGCCGCCCCCCACCACGGAAAGGACCCACTCCGGGCATCCAGTCCAGCGGCAACCAGGTCATCGAGAGTCTCGGTACACAGCGGAGTAGCAGGCACGGCACGCCCGTCAGGACCCGGCCGGTAGACCTCATTGGAAATGATCTGCGCCCCGTCCGCGTCGATCACCTCACGAACCGAGCCGATCACCCGCCGACCCACCGCATCCCAGCCCAGGTGGACGACGAAGTGGACCGCGGAAGCCACCATCAGATTCGTCGCCTCCAGCGACAACCGCTCCGGAGACTGCGCGGCGTAGGAGGCGAGTTTGGTGAATACCCCGCGCGAGGTGGAGGCGTGGATGGTGGACAGCGAGCCGTCGTTGCCCTGGCTCATGGCGTTGCACATCGGGATGACCTCGGCCCCGCGAATCTCCCCAACGATCACCCGGTCCGGGGACATCCGCAGCCCCCACCGCACCAGCTCCGCCTGGCCGATGCCACCCTGCCCCTCGATGTTCGGCTCCCTCGCCTGCATGGCCACCACGTTCGGGTGCACCACCGGGTCGGAGTCCAAGCCGAGTTCGAAGGTGTCCTCGATCGTCACCAGGCGCTCCTGGGGCGGGATCTCGTGGGCGAAGGCCCTCAGCACGGTGGTCTTGCCGACATTCGTGCCGCCGCCGATCACGATGTTCTTGCGCGCTCGCACCAGAGCCTGCAGGAATACGGCGAGCTGCTCGTCGCACACCCCCAGCCGCACCAGCTCCGCCATCGACGCGGCAGGGAAGCGGTGGCGGCGGATCGTCAGCGACACCCGGCCCGTCACCGCCATCACCGCAAACAACCGCGACCCGTCTGGCAGCTGCAGGTTCAGACGGGGCACGCCACGGTCGAAGCGGCGCTCCTCACCGCCCGTGCGGGCAGCGAGGGTACGGACCAGCTCCACCAGCTCCTCGTCCGAGGCGGCCACCGGTGCCTCCTGGCGCCATGCGCCCGCCGCGTCCTTGACCCAGACCACATCACAGCCGTTGACGCAGATGTTCTCGACCGTCTGATCGGCCAGCAGCCGTTCCAGACGGCCGGTGCCCAGCAGCTCGTCCCTGACCGTCTGCGCGATCCGCTCCTCCGCCGCGGCATCAATCACCGGCCCGCCCCGGGCAAGCGCCTGGCGCCGCTGCTCCCCCAGTTCCTCGTCCAGCAGCAGGCCCACGGTGGCCCGCCGAGCCGCTTCATCCTCCGTCGGCAAACCCGCCGCCTCGCGTTCGCCTGCGTACGCCGCCAGCCGGGCCGCCACACGCTGCCGCACCAGCTGCGCCAGCTCCCGCTCGCCACCACCGGGCACCAGCCCGGGTGGCATCAGCAACTCGCTCATGATCCGCTCACCCCTGCTCCCGGCCCCTCAACCAGACCTGACCGACTCCTCACAGCCAGCCGCGCCACGTGGTCATCCGTCCCGAGGTCACCCTCCACGGCCCTCGCCCCGGCCGGGACTGCCTGCGGTGCGGCCAGCTCACGCGCCAGCATCCGTGCGGCAGTCAGCAGCGGTTGCGGCCGAAACCCGGCCATGCGCAGCACCCGGTGCCGGGAGCTGTTCATCGCAGCCGCACTCCTGGCATCCCAGGGCAGGAAGACCACCCGCCCGATACCGAGCGTGGACGCGATCTCCTCAGCCGGGTACGGACACGGCCCGACCACGGCGAGCGTCAGCCGCCCCGCACACGCGTCAACGTCCAGACCGCACGCGGACACATGGGTCAACGGTTCCGCCCCGCCCCGCGCCACCAGCACGACCCGGTCGGCAGCGTCGAGCAACGGCCCGACGTCTTCGCCCAGGCGCCCCGCATCCAGCAGCACCGTGCCCCGGTCACGGTCATCCCCCAGCAACACCCGCCGCCCGGACCCACCGGCCAGCAACCGCACCGCCTCCCGGCACGGGCCACGGCCGGGCACCGCGACCACCGCCCGCACCCCGAAGGGCAGTTCACTTGCCGCGCCCAGCAGAGAGCCCGGATACGGCTGCCCGGCCACCGCCGCAACATCCAGCAACGAGGGAGCAGATGGCAGACCGAAACGGATCATCAGGTCACCACCAGAGGAATCCGCCTCCACCACCACCGGCCGCACCCCGCCATCCGCCTCCGGCGGCCACACAGCAGCGAGAGCCAGCGCCGTCGTGGTCACCCCCGGTGCACCCGTCACCGACCCGAGAACGACCAGCCGCCTCACGGAGCCTCACGCCCCTCGGCAGGAAGCACCACCACACGCGGATGCTCAAACTGCGCTGCCCGCCGAGCCGCCCCGGTCTCCACCAGCACCGTGACCACCCGCAGCCCACCCGCAGACTCCGGCTCCCGTACCCCCGACACCCGCCCCGCCACCGCCGAAGCCACCCGTTCCTCATCGCCCACCGTTCCGGCACCGGCCGGACCGGGAAGGACCGCAACGCGCTCCCCGCGAGCAAGATCCGGTGGCGCACCACCCGGTTCGACGGCAAGTGCCACCTGCGAGAACCCCTTCGGCGGGAAGACCGCACTCGTACCCACCTGGCCCGCGGCCAGCAGCGACCCGGCCACCAGCGGAACCCTCACCCGCCGCCCCAGCACCCTGCCCCGATCCGCGAACAGCACCACACCCGCGTCCGCCGCCACCTCCACCACCCGCAGATCGCCCGGCTTCAGCACCCGACCGGCCGGCACATCGCGGGCCAGCACGAGAACCTGATCCCGCTCCCCCACCTCCTGCGCGACCAGCGTGAAGCCGACTGCCGAAACCACCACCGCCCCCACCCCGGCCCACACCCAGCCCAGCCTGCGCCGCCGGGCGCCCGTCACCGCCGGTGGCTGCTCCGGGCCCGGCCGGCGTGCGCCCGGCACCCGCAACCCGCCACCCTTCACGGCTGAAGAAGACAAGGAGGTACCCACCATTCACCTCACGATCAAGAGACTTCCAACGTCGTCCACCGGCCCGCCCTGCACGGGCCGCACCCTCACCCCGAGCCGTCAGCGCGTAACAACCGTCTGTACCTCATCCACCACCAACTGCCGCTCAGCAGCCATCACCAGACCCGGCACCACCCCGGTCCGACCACCCCCATGCCACTCGACGTCCCAGGTCACCTGCACCGGCACCGTGTACGCCCGGCCCGGCACGGACAACGACGCCCGACGATAGGTGTAACCGCAGTCCGGAGACGACGCCTTGGGGCTGTAAGCATCCGAATACGGGGTACCCGGGCCCCGGCACACCACCCGGCCGCTCTCGCCCATCGACCACACCGCGTTCCGCGGCCGGGCCGTCGCCGTCACCTCCACGCCCTCCACCGCAGCCGACACCGACACCGGCCCCCACGTGGAGCGCTCCACCCACATCCACGTGGGCACGTGCACCACCTGGATCAAATCCTCATCCGGACTCGTGTGGATCACCGGCTTCGGCAACTCCAATCGCTCCACAGCCCGCCGGACAACCGCCTCCACCGGAATCTGGTGTTTGCCTCCTGCTTTGCCCTTCTCCACCTCCTCAGAATCGAAGCGCGGAAGAATCCCCATGCCACCACCCAGGTCGTACTCCCAACCGCTCGAAGTGATCGCTGGCGGACCTTTCGGCCCTCCATTGCCCCCGGGCCTTGCTGCCCTTCGGCGGGGCACCCGTCTGCTCTTCCCTGAACCGCTCCGGCTCCTAGTGACGCTCTTCGCCCTCACGTCGCACGCGCCCGGGCCACACGCAACTCCGGCGAACTGCGAACCACCCGTGCCATCCGCCCATGCTGGTCGGATCGTGGCCGCTGCGAGCAGCGCGAAAGCACCCGCGACCGTGAACCAACCAACGGACTCTCTGCGGCAGATCAGCATGATCCAGCCTCGTACATGTAGAGGTCCGTGACCTTCCACGTTCCCTGGGCGCGCTGGACGGTCGCGTCCGTCTTGATATGGCCGCCGGGAACGTCGTCCTTCAGCTCGCCATTGCGCTTGTACAGCAGCCAGTCGGTGTCGTCCACGCAGTCCGCCAGCACCACCTTGCTGGCGCCCGGGGACACCACCTCCGGATGCACCTTTGGCGCCCCTTTGCTGACGAGTCCTTCCTCCTTGGACTTTTGCAACCCGTACTTCAGCAGCTCGAACGCACCACCGCGTGCGTGGTCATCCAGCAGCGGCGAAGCAGCGTCCGAGGTTCTCGACGCGACTGTCAGGTCGTGCCACATGGCCCGGTAAGCGGCGAGCGCATCAGCATGTTCCGTTACCGCAGGATGAGAAGCTGCCGTCGCGGCCGTACCCGCCGGCAGTGGTCTCGCGCCTGATGAGCTCCCTCCGCAACCGGCCATCAAGAGACCTGCGACCGCCCCGCCCACCCCAGCCAGGAGCACATTGGTTCGCCAGTGCGTCTTCATCATCCCCCACCTTTCGTCACCCTCCACACCTGCATAGGTACTCTAAGTGATCAGATGTGACTGGAGTTACCCTGAGACGCTCCGGCCAACCACAACAGGAGGATGAATCCCATCCTGTTCCCGACCCGCCGTTCTGTGTTGATAACCCACTTCACCAAAGAAAAGTGGCGCTCATCGCTCGAATGAGCGACGAGCATCACTTTCAGAGGCTCATCTACAAGCCCGATAAATCGCCTCGCTCAACTCCCCAGCCAAACACTCAGTTCAAAGCACTACGAGACTCTGAACCGGTCACGAGGAGCGGGGTTACCGCAAACCAGGCCGTCTTTGTCTTTTCTCGACCTCGAAATCCCCATGCCCCCTTGGTGAGTTCATGGACAATGTGCAGACCACGCCCGCTCTCGGATAGCACCGCACACAACGCCTCCAAGCCACCCCCACGGTTCTCCCGGGCGGGGGCATACGGCGCAGTGGCGGGGAATGCGGGAACCTCTGGGATGCGCGGATCATGGTCTTCGACTTCGCAGATGACCCCAGCAGCGGTGCGACGCAGGCGCAGCTCGTACGGTCCCACCGCGTGCTGGGTGGCATTGGCAGCGAGCTCGGAGACGGCCAGCACCGCGTCGCTGATCGCCTCCCCGCCGAAGCCAAGCTGGTCGAGGGCACAGCGCAGGGTGGCACGAGCCTGTGCCGGGGCGTCAGGGGTGTAGCTCGTCCAGCGCCACAGGACACACGGGGCGGCGCCCAAGGCGTCGTATGCGGTCATCGCCGCCCTCCACAGGCAGCGTGACGCCCATGTACGACGCGGCGGTGGCGGCCACATCCCGGGCGGGCGCAGTCGCGTGCTTCACACAGCACGAATGGGCCAGCCACCGTCACGAACGGCAGCAGCAACATAGCGGTGAATAGAATCGGCGCCACGGTAGGGACCTCCCCCGTTTGATCGTGACTGGGTCGCGACCACCACACCGTGGATCTCCGAAGAGCGGAACACCCCTCTGACCGGGTCTTTCAAAGACTTTCACTACAGGCGCCAAGCAGGCGCAGTTCCTCTTCCACACCGGTGACCGTCGTTGGCACCGAGGTGTCAGAATTCAGCCTGCGGCGTACGGCGCCCCCTCCCCCTGCTCCGCCGACGCACCCGCTGACCTACGTGGCCTACGTACCGAGGCGCTTAGAGCGTCCGCCAGTAGGTCATGGGCACGGTGAGGTCGGCGGCACGGCAGGCTCGAACTTGATGATCATGGAGTTGTCTACGCTCTGTGATCATCGGGAGAGTTCGTTGCCTGTCGTGCCTGCGTCCATCATCGCGCCGATCCGGGAGGAGTTCCTCGCGTTGCTGCCCGAACGGGAGGACAGGCACCCGCTGGGGTGCCATAATCCGCGCATCTCGGACGAGGTGGTCTTCGACAAGCTGGTCCTGGCTCTGGTGTCGGGCATGGGATACGAACGGGTCGCGGACACCAACTGTTCGGCGACCACAATGCGGCGCCGCCGCGACGAGTGGATTGCCGCCGGCGTCGCCGGGCACCTGGTCCTCGCGGCACTCAGGGCCTACGACCGAGTCGTCGGGCTCGAGTTGGAGCACCTGGCCGCAGACGGCTGTACCACCAAAGCCCCCTCCGGCGGGGAGACCGCGGGCAAGTCTCCGGTGGACCGCGGGAAACAAGGGCTGAAGCGGTCCCAGCTGACCGACGGCTACGGCATACCCGTGATCACGATCCCGGCCGGTGCCAACACGAGGGACCACACCCTGCTGCCCGAGACCCTCGACGAATTCGCCACTCTCACCCGCGCGTTGGACCATCTGCCCGAGAACCCGAAGCTGAGTCTGGACGCCGGCTACGACTACCAGCCCGTCTACACCGACCTCGCCGAGCGCGAGATCACCCCACGGATCACGAAACGCGGCACAAAGACGCCGATCCAGACCGACAGCCGCTGGGTGGTAGAGCGCACGAACTCGTGGATGAACAACTTCGGCAAGCTCCGCCGCAACACCGAACGACGCCGGATCTGCACCGAGTTCTACCTCGCCCTCGCCACCGCGATCATCACCGTCCGCAGCCTGATCCGAAGAGCCTGGTACACCCACCGATGGGACACTCGACTCACCAGCCCCCGCATCCGATAACCCCACCCACCACCTACTGGCAAACGCTCCTAACGACCTCTCAGTGAGCAAAAGCGCGCCCGCACGGCCAGCGGGCTACCGCTGAATGCCCTCCAGGATCAAGGACAGCAGGCGGTCGGCTCGTGGTGGTGCGCCGTTGTACGCGCGGGCGACGGCGGTGGTGAGCGCAAGCAGTTCGTCTGCTGCCAGGTCGGGGCGGATGTGACCGGCGGATTGGGCATCGCCAAGCAATGGCTGGGCAGTAGCGTGGATCAGGTGGTGCCATTCGACGAGTTCGGGGGTCTGCTCGTCAGCGTCGATCCGGTGGGCAGCGATGAACGCGTCGCGCAGTCCGCGGTTTCCCGTGATGTGATCAATGACCAAGCGCAGCCAGGTCGTCAACGCCTCGAGTGCCGGCCGGGTGGTGCGGAACTCCTCGGCAGCCGCGCACAGCCCGCGGAACCGATCGTCGTACACCGCCGTGATCAGCACCTGCCGCGTTGGGAAGTGCCGGTACAGGGTCGCGTTACCGACACCGGCGGCGCGAGCGATGTCGTCCAGTGAGGCGCCGGCGCCTTCGGCGTTGAAGGCCAGCGCCGCCGCGTCGAGAAGCCGCTGGCGGTTTCGCCGGGCATCGGAGCGTGACCGACCCTGCGCTCCGGGCGGTTGCGCGGGATGCACCGACGCTGCCATCAGAAGGCTCCCATTGGCTAATCGGGGATAATCCCCGTATTGTAGCCAATCTAAACGGGGAGAGTCCCCGATTGGATTGGAAGGAGCAGCCCATGTCCGAATCCCTCGGGCCAGCCGCCGTGGTCCAGGCAATCAACAGCGCCCGTCGCGTCGGCGACTTCGACTCCGCACTGGCGCACGTCGCACCCGAAGCGCTCGACCAGGGACGCCCTGTCAACCGGGAGGACTGGCAGCGGAAGTGGGAGCAGCTGGTGGCGGCTATCCCCGACATAGAGATCATCACCGAGGCAAGCGTGGAGAACGGCGACTGGGTCGCCAACCGCTACACCGTCCGCGGCACCCACACAGGCGACCTCTTCGGCAAGCCGCCCACCGGCCAACGCTTCGAGATCGTCCTCATGGACATGGTCCGCGTGACGGACGGCCGCCTCGTCGAACACTGGATGACCGCAGAGCCCATCTGATCGGGCGGCAACGCGTGGAACTCCTGGCGGATCGCAGCGCTCATGGACGCAGGCGCGACGGTCACGCGCCCTTCCGATGATCACAGAGCGTCAGACACTCCATGATCGTCAAGTTTGAGCCTTCGTGCCGTCCTGCTGCCGTGTCCATGACCTACTGGCGGAAGCTCTTAGGTCATCGCCCGGCTCGTGCAGGCGGACGAGGACACCGTGCGGGATGTGATCCACCGGTTCAACGAGATCGGCCTGGCCTGCCTGGACCTCGGTGGGCGGGAGGCCGTCCCCGCCTACTCAATCCTGACGACGAGGACTTCGTCATCCAGACGGCCACCACCCGCCCGACCAAGATCGGACAGCCCTTCACACGATGGTCCATCCGCAAACTGCTCGCCTAACTGCGCCGGGTCCACGGCAGGGTCATCCGCATCGGCCGTGAGGCCCTGCGCCGCCTGCTGGTCCGACGAGGCGTCACCTTCCCGCGCACCAAGACCTGGAAGGAGTCAACCGGTCCCGAATAGGACGCCAAGCTGGACCGGATCGAGCACGTCCTGGAACGCTTCCCCGACCGCACGTTCGCGTTCGATGAGTTCGGCCCGCTCGGCATCCGCCCCACCGCTGGCAACTGCTGGGCCGGGCAAGGCAAACTGGACCGGCTGCCGGCAACGTACGAGCGCACCCACGGCGTCACCTACTTCCACGGTTGCTACTCGGTCGGCGACGACACACTGTGGGGCGTGAACAGGCGCCGCAAGGGCACTGCGAACACTCCGGCCGCGCTGAGGTCGATCCGGGCCGCGCGCCCGGACGGCGCGCTCGTGTACGTGATCCTGGACCACTTCTCCGCCCACAACGGCAAGAAGGTCCTCCGCTGGGCGGAAAACAACATCGTCCACCTGTGCTTCACCCCGACCAACACCTGCTGGGCGAACCCGATCGAAGCGCACTTCGGACTGCTGGGACAGTTCACGCTCGCCAACTCCAACCATCCGAACCACACGGTCCAGACCTGCGAGCTGCACGCCTACCTGCGCTGGCGCAACAACAACGCCCGCCACCCCGACGTCCTGGCCGCCCAGCGCAAGGGTCGCGCCCGCATCCGCAGCGAGAAAGGGATCCGCTGGGGCGGCGGACTGGCTGCGGCCGCGTGATCAAGCCCCGTCCGGAAACCTCCTCAGCCACAGCATGAGATCTGGACAATGGGGCCATGCGTATTCGAGAGGTCCGGATCGAAGAACTGCCCCTGCTCCAGGACATCGAGCGAACGGCCGGGCGGTGCTTCCGCGATTTTGGCATGCCTGAGATCGCCGACGACGAGCCGCTGCCGCTCGATGAACTTGCCCGACACCAGCGGGCGGGGCTGGCCTGGGCGGCCGTCAACGAGTCTGATACTCCAGTGGCCTATCTCATCGCCGACCACGTCGACGGCTACCTGCACATCGAACAGGTATCGGTGCACCCAGACAGCGCCCGCCGGGGCATCGGACGGCGGCTACTGGACTACCTCGCCGAGCGAGCGGCAGCCCACAGCATCCCCGCCCTGACCCTCACGACGTTCGCCGACGTGCCATGGAACGCTCCCTACTACGCACGCTGCGGATTCCAGCCACTTGACGACAAGCTGCTCGGCCCCGGTCTGTTGGACATCCCTATGCGGGAAGCAGCCCATGGTCTGGACAGGTGGCCGCGGTTGTTCATGCACCGAGCCGTGTGACGCTTCCATCAGGGCAGTTGCGCGAACGGCATCAGAGCGGACCGCCAGCACCAACCGGGCGAACCTATGCGGTCACAGCGCTAGGCACCGTGCTGATCACCGCCACGACCTGCGAAACCACAACATACTCGGGGTGACCTGCTGGTGCCGTCTGGCCGAGTGGATGGGGGGCCGGGGTGTGGCCCCGCTGCACGAGGTCATCCTCGCCGAGCTCCGTAGCGCAAACGCCCTGGGACACTACTCGGACTGGAATGCCCACAGGTAGACGGCCGGGATGGTGCGACGGACGGTAGAGCCTAGTAGTCGGGGGGGGCGGGGGGGGGGGGCACGCCGGGGGCGCCCGCCGCAGAGGGGGCGTGGGGGCCCACCCGGCGCGGGGGGCGCGGGGGTGAGGACCGGGGTTGGGGGGGAGGCGGG
>NZ_JBSGBN010000040.1:24932-72348 GCF_053601275.1 Streptomyces sp. NPDC004752
GTCGCCCGGGGGGAGTCTCACCCCCGGGCGACCCGACTACTAAGCGCCGATGCGCCACACCAGACGCTGGGGCCCGATGCTGACAGCAGGTTCTAGGGCTGGTGCAGGAGGAGGCGCCGGATTCGAGCGGCCTCACCGGGTCGGTCTTCCGCGGACAGTTGCTCCGCAAGAGAGGTGCCGACGTCGTGGTACGTCATCCCTCTGTCCAGTGGTGCGTGTCCGCGCCGCATGAGGTCCGTGGACCGGTCGAAGAGCTCGACGGCCTCTTCGAGAAGGTCGCTGTCCATGGCCCGGACGTAGACGGCGAGGAACAGGGCGGAGATGTGGTAGGCGAAGGCTGCCGGGTCGGTGTTCGTCAACTTCCCGTAGAGCTCGACGTTTTCATGGGTGGCGGCGACCGCCTCCGCGTGCCTCTCCGCCGCTTCTTCAGGTCTGCCTTCGTTGTTCGACGCTATGGCCAGACCGAGCAAGGTGGCGACCTTCATGCTCAACGCCTCGCCCAGCGTGTACAACTCGACGCCCGGCTGTCGTGCGGTGACGCGGCGAAGGATCGCCACGCCCTCGTGAACCGCCGTCAGGCTCTCTTCCGGGCGTTGCTGCATGACCAGGCGCCCGGCGAGTCCGATCAACCCGTCCGCCAATGAACCTTCGTAGGCCGCGGGGTTGGCCCGGGCGAGGTCCCGGTACAAATCGACGGCCTCCTGCGCGGAGGGCACCGCGTCCGGGCTCCCGACGGCTTCGAGGGATCGTGCGAGCTGCTGCAACTCGACGGCGAGCTGCTGCGCGTTGCCGGACGGGTTCTTGGCCGCGAGCCGACGACGCACCGCCACGCTCTCGCGGGCCAGCGCGAGTGACTCTCGTGGACGCCCGGTGTGCTGGTAGCACACGCCGAGCGCTGCCAGTGACGCCGCGAAGTCTGAGTCATGAGCGTGGGCGTCGGAGACCACGAGGTCCCGGTAGACGCCCACGCATTCCTCCAGCACCACCGCCGCGTCCGCCGCATGTCCGGCCTGAAACAGATCCCGCCCGTGACCCAGCAGACCACTGGCCAAATCCGGTATGAACATGCGGTCCTCGCCGGCCAGTTCGCGCTTCAGCGCCACCGCTTCCTCAGTCGCGGCTCGCGCCTCTGCTCGTCGGCCGGTGATGTCCAGCCGCTTGGCGTAGGTGTTCAGCCCCATGGCGAGATTGGCCTCGACAATCCGGCGTTGAGGGGTGCGACGCATGCTCATGGCCGCTTCCCTCAGCTCGCTGACGCTGGTCGCCGCCTCGGCCAGGGCTTCCTCGAACCGGCCGGCGTGTGTCAGCCGCACCCCGTGCTCGTGCCGGGTCACGGCCCGGTCGTTGAGGTTGCGGGCACGCGCCAGCCGGTGCGGGAGCAGCCGGGTGCTCACCGCGGCGATACCGGGGTCCAGGTCGGGGGTCGGCTGTTGGTGCGACGGGAAGAACATGGCGATGGCTTCGAGAAGGTCCGCGTCGATGTCTTCGAGTTCCGCCAGAGCGGCCAGTGTGGCGCTGCCTCCGATCACGGCGAGTTGCGGAACACCGGCAAGCAGCGGGAAGAGGTGGAGGGGGCCCACGTGGGGCCAGCGCACTGCTGCGGCGGCCAGGAAGACCACCGCACGGGCCATCCAGTCCCCCTCGATGGGGCTGCCAACGACGTCGGCCTCGCGGAGCAGTGCGTTGACGGTCTCGCCGGCCCACTGCTGTCCCGGGTAGTCGGCCTGATGTCCGGCGAGGGTCAGGGCGAGGAAGTCCTCGCAGAGCCGGTCCGGGTACAAGGGTTCCAGGACAGTCCCGCGGTCGGGTTCCGCGGCGGGGTAGCACACGGCGTGGTCGGTGAGCAGCTGCCCGGCCGGGACGTGGACGGTGAGCGGATAGATGGCCGCACGGCCCACATCGGGGGTCACCGCTCCGGTGAGCGCCGCGGTGAAGACCGTGCGGTTCATGACGTGGGGAGGGGTGCGGAAGGCGGTTGCATGCGGGGAGATCACGTGGTCGGGATCCCCGTGCAGACGTGCCCAGTGCAGGTGTTCACGGTCCAGGAGGTACGTGGACAGACCGGCGAGGTCATCGGGTGGCCGTACGCCCTGGACGGCCGCGTCGACGGCGACGAGAGCGGCCATGTGCACGGCCAGCGTCAGGCCGAACTCGGCCTCGCCGAGCTGGGCCGGAGCGGTGATCCCGGCTGCGGCGGCACCGTAGCGGGCGGCGAAGCTGTCTCGGGCCACGGTGAACATCTGGGCGCGCGGGGAGCCGGAGGCGCCCTCGTCGTCGGACAGCGGAGCCAGGCGCTGGGCCGATGTGCGCGCACCCTGGTTGACCAGGGCGGCACGCACTCCGGGCCACAGATCGCCACCCCGGGCCAGCAGCAACACCCTGGCGCTGCGCCCCCGGTCGCTGTGCAACAGGGCGTTGCTGAAGAGCCACAGCAGGTGCGACAGGGGCCATCGGTCGGCGTAGTCGACGATCAGCAGCACGCCCGCCTCTCCTGCGTCGGCGAGATCCTGGCTGCCGGGCGGGGGCAACACGCTGCCCGGGCCGTGGGTCGCCGTCACGACCTGCCAGCCGTCCCGCACGGACGCCTGCGCGAAGCGCTCGGCCAGCCGGGTCTTGCCCTGTCCTCCCGGCCCATGGAGCCATCGCACGGCGAGCGCGCCCTCCTCGTCCCGCCACGCCTGCAGCGAGGACAGTTCGGCGGCACGCCCGGTGAACTCCACCACTCGGAAGCGGGCGTTGAGCATGCGGCTGGGCACTTCCCGCAAGAACGCGTCCTCCGGAGTCACGATGGGCTGCCAACGCTGAAGGAGATACACGGGGACGCCGTCCCCGAATACATGGATGTCCGCGCCGACGACCCCGTAGGCGAAACCGTTCTCGGCATGTACGGACTGGTTCACGAGTCCGACTCTTCTCGCTCTGCACGGCGACCCGCCGCAGGCGGGTTCGGCACGCCGTGGTGGTGTACGTGCACGCTGGCACCCGGCCCCAGAGCTCCATACGCCGAACCGCCGTCCCTGGCCACCACGCTCTGGTTCCAGCGGGGTTGAGCATCCCGGAGCTGTCGGCCGACTTCCTCGCTCAGGGCACGCAGCTCATCGACGGCATCAGGGCTGGCGCGCAGCAGGCTCTCCAACAGCCACTGCCACCTTCGCTGCAACTCCTGACGGGCGCCCTCCGGGTCGGCGGCGTCGCGCAGTTGGGCGGCGCTCGCCTCCAACTCGAGGTAGACCTGGCTCCGTTCCGGATCCTCCTGAGCCCCGGCACCCCCACTGTGTCGACGGAAGACCGCCACGACACGATCGCGCGCAGACTCCCACGCGGTGGTCGCCATGGCCGTCACGATCGTGCTTGCTCCGGTCAGGGCGAGCGAGGACAAAGAATCCGACACGAGAGACCTCCCCCGTACGCGCCAACGTGACGCTCACCTCCGACCGATCGTACGCATCACCGTTCCCACGCGCAGCGGATCGGCCTGTGCGCGAGAGCGGCGCAACGTGTATGAGGGTCCATGCCGAGTCGAGCGTGCGCAACGGCGCAACCCGCGCCCTAGTCTGCCATCGACGCCGAGGCAGGCCTCAAGGATGAGACGCTCCCAACTCTCGACCACTGCAGCCGCCCACTGGTCGCCTCCCGACTGGCTGACGTTCCTTGTCGACGACGACCTTCTGTTCGTGGACGGCCGGGGGTTGCGTACAACTGCGGTGGCCAACGAGTGCGTTGCAGCCGGGACCGACAGAGAAGCGGTTGATTTTCGGGTCGTAGAGATCGGGGTTGTCCACGCCGGTCTTCAGGTTGTCCGGCACCAGCCGGACCGGGGCCCCGCCGAAGAACGCGAACGCCTCCACGTCGCTGGCCGCCCACGACGCCTGGTCCATCGAGACCACCGGCCGCACGAACATGTGCCGCGAGTGCGAGAGCACCATGACGAACGCCCACATCCGCTGCGAGCGCCCGGTGCGCGGATCGGTCCACGAGCCCAGCAGCCCGTAGTCGACCTGCGCCTCGAACCCCGGATCCGGGTCCGGCCGCAGCACCGTCACCTTCTCCCGGACCGCACCCTCGGCCAGGTTCGCCGCGACGTACCGCTTGAACGACGCCACCGACGCCGCCCGCGCTCGTCGCGCAGCCGCTGATGGATCGTCGCCTTGGACACTCCGGCCCGCAACTGCTCGACGATGTACTCCCGGTGCTTGTCGAAGTCCGGCCAGGTCACCTGCCGTAGCCGGGTGTCCGTCAGGTGCGGGAACCAGTCCTTGACCAGCGCCGTCCACTCCGCCTCGCTCACCAGCGGGCCGCCGGGCACAAACCCCGCGGCGATCGCAGGCTCGACATAGCGGGCGATCGTCTTGCGGTTCACTCCCAAGGAACCGGCGACATCGTGCTGAGACCGACCGGCATACCAGTGCACCAGGATCTCGGTTATATCGATCACATAGAACGTCCTCCTCGCCATCCGCTCCCCAGCCACCAGGGCCGACAGCGGACGATCATGAACGAGAACGAGGAAGGATCTTGAAAACTACAACCGAACGTTCGCCGCACCCACGCCGAACATCACGAGCGGCCACACGGTCCATGACGAGCGGCCAACGGCCCCATTACGTGAGCGATTTCGAGCATCGCGGTCCCATTACGTGAGCGCCGACATTCCTAGCCGTCGTCCGCGCCGACGAACACGCACACCGACCCACACCAAACGACCTGATCCCGCTGTCCTGCAACGAGATCTGCCGCCTGTTCATCACGCTCGTCGTCCGGCCCGTCCACGACGCGGCCCACCGGCTTGTCTGGTCCGACTGGCGCCGCCGCCACCAGGCACGATCACGCACCAGTCACTACCGGCGGCAAGCCGCATCCCAGACATGAAGATCACGATCTACAGCTGGAGTACTAGGACCACGCCTTGGCGGCCTGATGGTGATCACTGCGGAGGATGGGAAGAGGAGGGAGAATCCTCGCGGCGTTTCACGAAACCAGCGTTCAGTCGTCGCTGGTTCTGATCTGCGCCCCGTGTTCGTTGCGCTCGTACGTACGCCGCGTGTTCTTCTCGATCTTCCGGGCGACCTCCGAGCCGAGGTCCAGTCCGTTCATCTCTGCCAGGGCGGTCAGGTAGAGGAAGACGTCGGCCAGTTCTTCTCCGAGGTCGGGTAGGCCCTTGCGCCAGGCGGTGAAGGCTTCGCCGACCTCGGCGGTGAGGAGTCCGAACTCCAGGGCGGTGTCGGTGGTGTTGAAGCCCTTCACCAGTTTGTTCTCCCAGGCGAGCTTCTGGGCGGATGAGATGTCCACGACTCCTCCGGGGCGGTACAGCGGGTGCTGCCGCAGCCTAGCGGGAGCCGTGGGTCCGGTGGGCCGGCTTCCTGTCGCCGTCACCCGGCTGACGGGAGTTCGTGGGCCGTTGTGTCGAGGGTGAGGACCTTGGCGTAGTCGGCGAGCGTGGAGAAGACCCGCTGGTAGCCGGTGACGAGGGCGGCGACCTCCGCCGGGCTCGCGGCTTCCCCGTCGCGGTCGAGGAGCCGCCGACGAATGAGAGCCGGGGGTGCGGTCAGGTGGATGAACAGGCCCTTGCGGTCGATCACGCTCTCGGCCAGGTCGAGCGCTTCACTCCAGGTGATGCGTGACCTGCCCCGGTGCAGCGGGCCGTAGACCAGCTCACTGATGAAGCAACGGTCGAAGAGGATACGGTCGACACCGTCGAGGATCTCGCGGTAGCGGGTGGCCAGGTCGAGGTGGTCCGGTGTCCTGGGGGAGTGGATCACCCGGAAGCCGTGCTGTGCCGACAAGCGTTCCGCGAGCGTGCTCTTGCCGACCCCGTCGGGACCTTCGAGGACGAGCGTGTCGTGGGCACTGGCCATCTCGTCGAGGTTCACACCGCCAGCCATGCCTGCACCGCCTTCAGGTTGTCGAGGTGAGTCTGGGCGGCGTACTGGATCATGAGGTTGCGCCAGTTGGGCTCGCGGCCGGAGGCATGGGTGTACGTCGTGCGCGGGTGGAACGCGGCGATCCGCACGCCGGACGCGAGGGCGGCGCCGATCAGCAGAGCGGTACCGGGCGGGGTCTCCGGCCCGGACACGTCCGCCAGGAGCCGCGACGCCCCGCACGCCGCGCTCAGGTCGTCCAGGGCACCGGCGATCGGGTCGGCGGCAGTGAACCGCCGGGGCAGCACCACCCCGTGACCTGCGTCCAGACACGGGCGAGCGAGGTAGTCGTGGCCCCATGCCGCGTACGGCGATCCCTCGACGTAGACGAGTTTTTCCTCGCCGTGGGCCGTCGAGGGCGGGCCGGGGGCCGGCAGATCCAGCAGGGCCTCGACCGCCGTGTCGAGCGCGGTGTCGACCTGGGACAGGTTCCGGGAAAGGAACTCCGCGTAGTGGGTCGCACCCTGCTGATGAGGGGAGGGCTCCGGTCCGAGGCGGGGCACTCGGATGACGCGTGTGGCCACGGCCTGGACCAGGGGGTCAGGAAAGTCGAGGCAAGCACCGTCCGCGGTGAGGGAGTAGGTCTGGAAGTCAGTGGTGAGCAGGAGCACGGGGATGCCGCTGGCGGCGGCGTAGCCGATCTCCATGCACACGCCGTCGTCGAGGCTCGGGCCGTGCAGGAGAGCGATCATCGCGTCGAGACGGCCGAGGCGTTCCCGGTCCAGTTCGAACAGGCGGCGGCCCTTGACCTCGGCGACCAGGTCCTCCTCGTCGGTGTCGCAGAAGGGCAGGAAGACGCGCTCGGTACCGGCCTTCGCAGCGAGCCGCTCGGCGAGGTCGGCGGCGAGGGCACGGTCGTGAGCGGCAAAGAGCCGGTGAGCTATGTAGATGGACACCAGCGGGAGCCCCCAAGTCGGATGTCAGGCGCGGCGTTGCGCCGGGATGGGCAGGGACGGGGCCGTCACGAAGTGGGCTGCCGCCTCCGCCGCTTCGGCAAGGGCCTGGGCGGGCGTGGCGCCCCGTGACCGGTGCGCGAGGAAGGTGCCGGCCAAGGTGTCACCGGCCCCCGACACCTCGCGCGGCGGCCGAGGTGGAGGAAGCACCGAGGCGGCCTGCTGCCCGAAGACCCACACCTGCGCCGTGCGCGGGCCGTCGGTCACCACGATTTCCGGCAGCGCCGCTGTATCGGTGTTGGACCGGAGGAGCTGGTACTCGGCAGCGTTGACGAACACCGTGCTCGCCTGGTCGAGCCAAGGGACGGCGGTCCGGATCATGTCCTCTGCGCTCGGCAGGAAGAAGTCGACGCTGAAGACGGCACCGTGGCGCACGAGCCGGTCGAGGACAGCTGCCACATCGAGGGGGCGGCGACAGCAGAGGTGGTACTGGCTCTCCGGGTGCCGCTCCACGTGGGCGAGTGCGTGGCCGGTCAGCCGTTCGGCGACGCCGTAGTCGGTACGGATGTCGACCAGTTCGCCCATCAGGTCGTACTCCAGACCGAAGCGGGCGGAAGGACCCTCGGCCTCACCGCGCGCCGACCAGTCGATCCCTTCGAGCCCCGCCGCCTGTGGCACGTGGGCCAGGTCGTCGCCGAGGACGCAGACCGGAGCGGCCGGACGGCCCGCCCTGGCAGCCGCGAGCGCCACGAACAGCGCGGCACCGCCGAGACGTGCGCCTCCGCGATGGTCCGGGTAGCGGGTCACGTCGCGGCTCACGTTGCCGATCACGTCGAGGCGCGTCACCCTCTGCCCCCGGGCTGGTCGGTTCGGTCGCGGTGAGCGCAGCCGACGACCTTGGTACACAGCGGCCTGTGCCGACAGAGTCGTGGAGAGGGCCCGTTGAGGTACAGCCGCTTGAAGTAGATCGTGACGAGGTGTACCCACCAGGTCGGCTTCGCGTCATCCGGGATGGTGACCTGGTGGCCATGCTTGGCGACCAGGGTGCGGAAGTCGTGTGCCCGAGCGTGGACGGCGGCTTCCAGGACGTGACGCATCCGTTCGTGGGCCATCGCTCCCGAGGGCAGGCCGATGCCCAGGGCGGGTGCGAGTTTGCTGACTATGCCGGAGTCCACGGGGATGATTCCGCAGTGATATCCGCGAGCGGTGAGCAGCGCGCACTGGGCCACTTTGTACGAGGCCCCTCGCACACGCCGGGCGAAGTCGGTGATCAGCTCGTCGCTGTCGGCCGACGGTGAGAGCGGGGCGACGCCCTCCTTGCTCCAACTCTGCAGCAGTTCGGCGAGTGAGCGCAGGTAGTCGATCCTGGTCTGCGCCAGGCCGAGGGGGCGTACCAGCTCGGTGAGTTCGGTCTTGGTGGCGGCGACCAGAGTGTCGAAGCCCAGGGCGTCCGCCGCTCGGATCACCGTCGCGTAGGTGCCGACCATGCGGTAGGAGACCCGGGTGGACCAGCCGGCGGCGAGCATCCGCATACGCGGGTCGGCGATCGTCGTGGGCCACCATCTGTTGTTGTCGTGGTTGGCCTCGACTTCGGCCCGGACATCCGGCAGGGCGGCGGCGCGGGCGACGAGCCGGTAGACCCGGTGGATTTCCTGCGGTTTCACTGTTGTGCGGGGGACAGCGGTCATGCCGTGACTCCAGAACTGAGGCGGGCGGTCAGGAGCGCCATGGCGAGGTTGGAGGAGTAGACGGGTGTTCGGAGGCGTTGCTCCAGTTCGGCGACCGCCTGAAGGGTGTGCCAACCGGTGCAGGACAGCACCACGGCCTGTGCCGCGTCGACCGCGTGCTGCGGAAGCCCGTCCACCAGCCCCAGGACCTTCTCGGTGGTGATCTGCGGGTAGCCGTCGTCCAGACCGAGGCTCGCGTGCGCCAGGACATCGAGGCTCCCCGTCTTGGCGAACGCGGTGGCCTCGGCCTCGGTGACGTCGACGGGGTAGGGGGTGGCGAGTACTACCCGCGTCACGTCGGCAGCGGCCAGCGCGGCGAGTACCGCGTCGAACGCCGTGGTGATGCCGGCGGGCAGGGGCGGTCCGCCGGTGAACCCGGCCGACGTGCACGCGAGGATCACCGTGTCCAGCTCGATGTGGGACAGCGAGTCGAGTGCCTGCGCCGAGGCCGCTCGTAGCCCGTGCCAGAACGATTCGTCGATGGCCGTCGTCCTGGACGCCGGGACTAGCCGGGCGTGGTGGAAGAGCATGTTGCGAAGGCCGAGACGCGGCAATTCGGCTTCGACCGCCATGTTCGCCCAGGGCAGCAGCAGGCCGGCCCTGACGGGCCGGTCGGCTGCCGCGTCCAGAGCCGCCAGGGCCGCGAGAGATCCGTCAGGCAACTGGTGCACAGCGCTCTCCGTAGATCATCCGTGGAGCGTGCCCGGTGACCACGAGATCTGCGGTGGTCCCGAGCGGTACGGCCGCCTCGCGTTCGACGATCTGGATGGAGTACGAGCCGAGCCGCCGCCACCAGGTTCCGCCCTGCCCGATGAAGTAGGAATGCAGCCCCGGCACCCGCAGGCCCGTGGGATAGACCCGTTCCTTCATCGGCTGGTCCCAGGTGTAGTCGATATCGGCCTTCCACGTGGCGAAGTGCTCGGCGGACGGCAGCGGCTCCAGTGCGCCGAGGGCGGCCAGCGGGGTTCCCGGGAAGGCCCGTGCAAGGCGGACGTTGGTGCGGTGGCACAGCAGGTCTGCGTCGAGGATCGCGGCCAGGCCCTGGAGGTTGGCCGCGTGGGTGCAGTGGGTCTCCCCGGGCAGGCCGTAGATCAGGTTCAGGCCCGGCAGGAGCATCGGCAGACCGCCGGGACCACGAGCGGCGCCGGCCTCGTTGACGTGCTCGACCGCCCGCATGAGGATCTCGGGCGTGCAGGTCAGGGTGTTGTGCTCGATGACAACGGGGTCGAAGGATTCGATGCCCATGGGCGCGCAGTTGCCCTCGGTGCAGTAGTCCGCGACCAGCTTGGCGATGCGCCGCCCCACGGGAGAGGCGACGGCAAGTGGATCGGCGTTGTCTATGTGCAGGACTTCGAGGTCGGGGCAGTTGTCGCGGATGCCGCTCAGCAGGGTGCGGATGGCTTCCTCGTCGCGGTTGCGGTAGGAGAAGAAGCAAGTCTGCTGCCCGAGGCGGAAGTTGCGGATCCCGGCCGCGTAGAGCTGCTTCACCTCGGCGGTGATGTCGTCCACCTCGCGGAAGGCGACCAGCGGCGACTTGGCCGGTTCATTGCAGAAGTTGCAGAACTTCCGGCGCGTGCAGCCACGGTACAGCTCCAGCTCGGCGATCGGCCGCCAGGGCAGTTGCTCGACCAGACCGGTGAACGAGTCGCGTTCGCGTCGCATCTGCCCGTAGTCCGCCGGGCAGTGACTGCCCAGAAGGATGTCGCCCGACGTCACGGTGTGGGTGTGGACAGCATCGAACAGCCCGGCGTACTCCGCGGGCGCCGCCACGGCGTAGGTGGACAGCGGGCCCAGCAGGAAGCGGAGACCCCGCGTGCAGGCAAGCGCTCGGGTGATCTCCTGCAATGACCCGTTCACCGCATGGAGATGGACCGACGGAACGGCGTCGCCCGCGACCACGACCACGATCTCGGCATCCCGCAGGAGCTGAACCGCGTTGTCCCGGTTGACGGTTGTCGAGTAGGTGAGGGGATCGCTCTGCGGCGGCTCCACGGTCGGCCTGCCCCCGGCAAGGCACCACCTCACGTCGTCGATGGTCAGGTACCGTACCTCCGCCTCGGGGCGGGCTCTGCGCAGCGCGGACCAGGCATTGCGCACGTAGGTCGACAGGTAGGGCGGCACGCCGAGACCACTGGGCTCGACGGTGAAGCAGTCCAGGATGACTACAGGCTGCATGTTTCTCCCTCCGGAGCCGAGGGCGTCGGCGGCGCTCCAGCAGCGTCCGCTCTGGAAGGCCCACAGCCCGCAGCGCTTCCAGTCTCATCGCTCGCCCGGCGTGGGAGGAGGGGGCGAGGGGGTTGTTCGGTTGTACGGGGGTTGGTCTTTCACGCCTGAGTGTCCAAAGGCTGGGACGCAGGGTGATCGACAGGGCATCATCTACGCATGGGTGGTGGTACGGGGGCTGGAGGGGGCAACACGGCCCTAGCAGCTCTCATCAAGGAAGCGGGATGCTCGAACGCCGCTTTGGCGCGGCGTGTCAACGAACTGAGTTCTCTGCAGGGCGAGATCACGCGCTACGACAAGGCGTCAGTCACTCGCTGGGTGCAGGGAATGACACCCAGAGGGAAGTCCCCCCAGTTCATCGCCGAGGCCATCGGCAGCTTCTTGGGGCGGCCCGTTTCCCCCACTGACCTCGGATTTCCGCAGCAGGCCCAGCGGCCGGTGGTTGCCAGCGCGCTGACGTACCGTGAAGACGTGGGTGAAACTCTGCACACGCTCGCGGAGCTTGGTTCGACGGACATCTCGCGACGCAGCCTGCTCGGGGCTGTTCCGTTCGTGGCGAGCGCCCTCATGGACCCGCAAAGGCAGTGGCTTCTGTGGCTTCTCGAAGACGAGCAGGCACCTCACCTTGCCGTCGTGGCGGGAGGCGGCCCTGTCGAGCAGGTCGAAGCCATGATCGACATGTTCGACCTGATGGACAACCGTTTCGGCGGCGGGAACGTCCGCCCCAGCATCGTCGGCTACCTCAGCACGCAGCTCACCCCCATGCTCCAGCAGCGGGGCCTGCCTTCGAACCAGCGACGCACCCTCTACGTCTACGCCGCGAAGTTGGCTGCCATGGCGGGCTGGTGCTCGTACGACACGGCCGACTACGGCCTCGCTGAGAGATACATGGTCCAAGCACTCCGTCTGTGCGCCGAAGGTGGAGACCGGGTACTCGGCGGGCAGATCCTCGCCGGCATGTCTCATCTTGCGACCAGCCTCGGCAATCCGGCGGAAGGCGTCGCCCTGGCCCGCGCCGGCGTCGCGACCGCCAAGTCTTCGGGCAGCCCTCTCGGGCTCATGCGCCTGCACGCCATGGCGGCCCGCGGACACGCCATGCTCGACGACTCCCGGCAGGCAACGGCCTCGCTCGTCGCTGCCGGTACTGCCCTGGAGCAGAGCCGCGGTCCGGCCGAAGAGTCCCCCTGGGTTCGCTTCCTCGACCACCACTATCTGGAGGCGGAGGCCGCCCTCGTCCACCGTGACCTCGGCGAGGCGACCGAAGCCGAACGCCTCGCGGCAGCCTCGGTCAAGGCCAACGCCGACAGGCGCCGCCGCCAGGCGATCAGCAGCTCGGTGCTGGCGACCGCACTACTCCAGCAGGATCGCCTGGACGAAGCGGTCGGCTCGGCCAGTAGCGCCTTGGACCGGCTCGGCGGAGTGCACAGCGAACGGTCCGTGCAGGCCCTGCGAGATTTCCGAGCACGCCTCACCCCGCGTCGTAACGAGGCGATCGTCCGCGACTTCGAGCGCAAGGCCCGCCCGATACTCGGTGTGTCCGCCGCCTGAGCTTTATCAGTAGCCCTGTGGGGTCGGCGCGTTCTGCCCTCGGTCTACAGGAAGGTTGACTCCGGTCACGCCACGAGCCTGGTCGGAGAGCAGGAAGGCGATCACGTCCGCGACCTCCTCGGGACGCACCAGCTCCCGCCCCGGGAACTCCGCAGCGAACTGCCGGTAGGCGACCGGGTCCTCCTGCCGCATACGGTCCCACCGCTTCCCCGGGATCAACATGGACCCCGGGCTGACGGCGTTCACGCGGATCCCGTGCGGGCCCAACTCTCGTGCCAGCGAGGCCACCATATGGAGCTGCGCGGCCTTGCTCGCTCCGTACTGCGCCTGTGGGCCAGGTTTCCAACCGGAGATCGAGGATACGACCACGATCGATCCGCTCCCCGAAGCCTGCAGGTGAGGGGTGGCGCACGCGGTGAGCCGAGCAAAGTGGCCGACATTCAGCGCCCACGTCGTCGACCAGTCCTCTGCCGTGGCTTCGGTGATGCCCCTGCCTCGGGCGCCTCCCGCGCAGGCGACAACCCCGTCGAGGCCATCGAACGCGGCAGCAGCCGAGTGTACGAACTGCTCCAGCAGCTCCGGCGCGGCGACATCCAGCGGCTGGGTGAGCAGCTCACCGCCGGCACCGAGCGAACGCCGTAGTCCGTCCAAGGTCTCTGCTTTCCGGGCGCAGGTGGCGACCCGGGCTCCTTCGGCCAGCAGCAGGCGGACCACTTCCCCGCCCAGCCCTCTGGAGCCGCCTGTCACCACGATGCGGCGGCCCGCGAACCTGCCTGCCAGGGGAGCCGATTGCTTCTCCTGCTCCGTGCTTCTTGCCATGTGTACAACCTCCGGCCAACCGCGCCAACTCGCGTGTCTGAAGCCATCCTTTCTGCATCCTTCTTATCCCCTCGCCGCAGCGGTTCTCTTGTCGTCGTGCCCGAACCGGAGCAACCGTGCAGCCGACGGCCAGCCGGCCCCGGTGACTCTCTCGGGGACAGCAGCAAGAACCCGGCACCCTGCCTGCCCACCCCAGGACCGCTCGGGTGGCCCAACACGAACCAAGCGAGAGCCGGCGACCGCACCCTGCGCTCCGTGCCCCGCACTCTCCCCCACACCGCCGATCTGGGAGGCCACCGATGAGCCCCGCTCCCGCCGTCGCACCGGCCACGGCAGCTCTGCGGCCGCAGATGTACCGCGTCTTCGATGTGGCCATTGCTCCGGACCCGGTGCGCGTCGCTGGGATACGGCGCATCACCGCGGCGTTCATGCGCTACTGGGCGGTGCCCGCCGAGTTGGCGGATGACATGGTGCTCGTCGTCTCCGAGCTGGTGACCAACTCCGTCGAGCACGGCACGGGCACCATCAGCCTGCGGCTGCGGCACAGCGGCTCCGGACTGTACATCGAGGTCACGGACGGCAGCTCCACCCCCGCCCGACTCGGTGCTCCGGGCACCGACGCTGAACACGGCCGTGGCCTGCTCCTCGTCTCTGCGCTCGCACAGGACTGGGGTGTCAGCGGGGACGGCCAGACCACCTGGGCCACTGTCCGCGTGCCCGGAGGGAGGTCGTGATGGTTGCTGTAGACGACGCCACCGCCGTCGAACTGCTGAAGCGGCCGGTCACGGCCGCAGACCAGGCGAAGCGCAGGATCGCATTCCGGCTGGCCAGCTCCCTGGCCCGTGAGGGGATCAGCGATGACCTGATCGACACCATCGAAGAGGTCCTGAGCATCCGGCCTGCCTCCGCCGCCTCCCATCCGAAGCTCGATGGCCTCCTGGCGCGTCTGGGTCTGCCCCTCCCGCGGCTTCAGTCCCCCGAGGCCGCTCCGCTGACCGCCGAGGAGACGGCTCGGATCACCGACCGATTCCACCGGGCAACCCGTTTGCTCTTGCAGGTCGTCCCCCACCGCGTCGCGGTCTACCCCACCGAAGAAGTGTGGCTTCTGTGCACCCTTCGGGACGAACATCCGGGCCATGACGGAGCGCTCTCGCACTTACGCAGGTACGCCCTGACGATCGTCTCCATCCTCGACTTGATGGGAGACGACGAGTGATGTCTCCCGTCACAGGCGTCGGGATGTCTTCCCCTACGGCCCGGTACCACCCCACCCGACGCCAGGACAACGCAACTGCGCACATCCGCCTCGGGGCGCCGAAGCCTTTCAGCGGCGGGTGGACTCCCTGCCGCCTCGTCCTCGCCCTCCTCGGCTTGTCCAGCTCCGCAGCCCTGCGCCGAGTACGGCCCGGACGGCGGCCGGCACCCGTCATGGACAGCCTGGTGGCCGCCGACGAACGCCGCTTCTCCGAACTGTGCCGTCTGATCACCCACGTACGTCAAGGAGCTGAACAGTGACCACCACGACCGCGGCAAAGATCAGCCTCGCCCGTCGCGAGCAGCAGGTTCTCCAGGGTATGGCCGCCGGCAATCCCCTGGGTGCCGTCGCGGGGGAGCTGCGGATTCGGGAGGGCACGGCTGCGGGGTACCTCAAGCAGGCGAAGAACAAGCTGCATGGCGTGAGCGTGACCGCCGCTGCGGTCGCCGTCGGCTACGCCACCGGGGCCATCGCCCAGCCGCCGCTCCTCAACCTCGCTTCGCTGTCCGTGCCCCGTGCGCAGTGCGACCTGGTCTCGCTCATCGCGCGGGGGCTGACAACCGCGCAGATGGCCGCGGATCTGAAGCAGCCGGTCAACGTCGTACGAGCCGACGGCCGCGCTCTCCTTACAGTCCTCGGGGCCCGCAACCGTGCCCATCTGATCACCCGGGCCTGGCAGTTCCGGATTCTCTCCGCGGACCAGGTGATCGCGTGACTTCGCTGACGCCGGCTGTCCCCGATGCCCCACCGCCACACGTTCAGGTGACGACAAAACTCCTATGCACTCTTATTCCGCCCTCTGATACGGTCCCGAAATCCGGCCAGCCGCTGTAGAGGAACGACGGAAGACGATGAACTCGCCGATCTTTGCCGGTACCGCCGATTACTATGCGCGATACCGCCCCGTATATCCCGACCGGATGCTGACCGACCTGGTCGATCTCAGCGTCGGCCCGCACGGACGGCGGCTTGTGGACCTCGGCTGCGGCACCGGCGAGGTCGCCCTGCCCCTGAGCGCGTCCTTCGATACGGTGACGGCGATCGACATCGACCCGGACATGGCCGCCATCGCCGAGCGCAAGGCCACCGAGCGGCAGATCCGCAACGTCGCGTGGACGGTGGGGGCGGCCGAGTCCCTCGACCTGCCGGCCGGGTCCGCCGATCTCGTGGTCGCGGGATCGTCCTTCCACTGGATGGACCGCGAACTGCTCGCCGGGCGGGTCCGGACCTGGCTGACCGGCACTGGTGTCTTCGGCCTGCTCGGCGGCGGCAGCGACGTATGGGACGAGCGGGCGCCCTGGCACGCCGTCGCGGTGCGGACGATCCGCGAATACGTCGGCGAGCGGCGCCGCGCGGGGAACCAGCCATTCGTCGCGGCGGGCCGCCACGACGACTACCTGGAGCTGGCCGGTTTCGTTTTGGAGTCCCGGCAGTACACCGCCGAGAAGGTCTGGACGGCCGACGAGATCGTCGGATACCTCTACTCGACGTCATTCTGCAATCCCGTGGTGCTCGGCGACCGCAAGGCAGCCTTCGAGGCCACGCTCCGGGACCGGCTCCGGGAGTTGTCCCCGGCTGACTCGCATCCGGAGACGCTTGTTTTCCACTGCATGCTCGCCCGGCCGAAGCGTTAGCCACGGGCGTCAGCGCCGATGCGGCTAACCCACGCGTTCGACGACCGGATCCGTCGGTCGTCGTGGCCATGCCCCCGTATGTCGTCGACTATCGATGTATGGGAGTGGGGGATTCCTGGTCCAACTCGCCGGGGTCACGGCGACGGTCGCGGTGTTCTGGCTACTGCACGAGCAGTTCGAGGGGCGTTCCGCGGCCGGTCCGGCGCTGGTGCTCGGCGGCGCGCTGCTCGCCTGGTGGCTGCTGCGTTCGGCGTTCACCGGCGTCGAGCTCGTCGCGGCGCGGCGTCCACCACCACAACAACGCGCACGCGGTACGGAAGGACTTGTCGCAGGACGTGTCCGCCCGCCGGCCTGGCGCAGCACGTGACCGACGGGGAGCTGACCCTCGGGGCGGTACTGGCGCGGCTGGAGCAGCAGGAACGGCAGATCGCCGCGCAGGCCGAGACGACGAGGGAGCAGATCGCGCAGCTGACCGCACGGCTGGACGAGCTCTGCCGGGCCGCCGAGGAAGTCCGGATCACCCGTAAGACGCTGCTGGCGCTGCCCGATCCGGCACCGCCCGCGCCGCCGGCCCCGAAGCTGCCGGACCATCCGGCCTATCAGCAGATCATGGCGGTGTTCACCGCGGCCGACGCGCCACTGCGGGCGCGCCAGGTGTGCGAGGCGATGGACCTCGAGATCGCGCCGAACAACATCAACAACACCCGCCTGAAGCTCAAGCGGCTGGCCGACCGCGGAATCCTGGTCGAGACAGAGCAGGGCTTGTTCACCCAGCCGCGGCCGTAGCCGCCCGGCGACGCCGGAGCCAGCCCGCTTACCCCTTCCGAAAGAGTGAAACGGACATAAATTCACGTACCGCCCTCTGAAGCACGCCCTAGAAGAAGCGCACGTCTGCGACATCCATGACCAACCAGCAATCGTGAGCGAGCACACAGGGGTAGACGAGGTACAGCTAATCTCCTTCGCAGTACGCAGAATCCGTTCTGTACCGAGCTTCCGCAAGGATACGGACGGGCTCATGGAACGCGTTCGTGCACTCGTGACCCCTTCACCGTAAGTCGGCACAAGTGAACTGCGTAATGCCGCTGAGCGGTTAGGCGACACTGACCAACTCGTACGACAGCCGCAGCCTCGGGGACTCGCTGGTATCCGGTGCTGCCTACTACGGCCAGTGCGGTGCCAGCCGGGGCTCGGTCCAACCTTGACACAGGCATGTGGGTGCGCAATGGCCCTGAAGAAGTCTCGCCGTGCCAAGCGCTATCGCCTGCCGCTCGCGCGGCATCCACAGTGCACCTGTCACATCCACGACCCACAGTGTGCCCACCCTTGTGAGCACCCCGGTGGGCTGACCTGCTCGGCTCCGCCCGGGGCGGAGCCGAGTCTCCTATGCCTTGTCCTCCCCGCCCCGCAGGGATGATAGGACCAAGCGTCCATACCGTGTGGTGAGGGCTCCGGCTGTGGCGGCGACCGACAATGTCAGCGCGATGAGCAGGTGCGTCACGGAGTTGTCACCGAGGACCTGCAGAATGCTGAGGGCCGTGCCAAGCGGTAGGCCGAGAATGGTGAGGACACCCAGGGCTCCGCTGATCTGCTGGCTCTCCTGGTTCTGTACAAGCCTGCTGTAGTCGGCCGCTTCGGCCAGGATTTCGTCGAAGCGTACAGGCAGCCGGTGTTGGTTCTGGAAGGCGAGGAGCAGATCGTTGGCCGGGCCGTGTGCGGTGAGGTGTTGTCGCCAGTAGGTGCTGCGGAAGACGGCGATGTTCCGTTCCAGCGTGGCGACGCGTCTCGCGAGACGGGAGGAGTTGAACACCTCGGAGAGTTCGTCGGTGAGTTCGTCGATGTGATCGCGCTGGAGTGAACCGAGGAGCAGGGCGTCGAGGTAGACGGTACGCGAGTGCAGGGCGCCGAATTCGTAGAAGTCGCCCGCACCTGTGTCCGGCCGGTGGCCGAGGAAAGCGGCGCCTTGGCGCAGTACCAGGGCGCTCCAGTCCGCCGAGATTCTTACGGTGTCCTTGAGTTGCTCACGGGCGGTCTCCGGGGGCAGGGGGAAGTCCTCCGGGGTGGAGCGTGACGCCAGCTGCCACAGCCAGCGGTCCGCGGTGGCGGGCAGTGCTCCTTCGGGGCCGGCGCGGAGGGCGGGGGCGTGCTGCGCCGTGGGGGTCATGAAGGCGATGGTGTACGGCCGGGCTATGGCGAATGGCGTGTCGGGGTCGCGGACCTCGGCGATACCGGCGAGCAGTACGGCCGGGTCGAAGGGCCCGGTCAGCGGTTCGTCGGCGGAGCTCGGCCTCCGCCCGGCCATGGGCCGCAGAACGGGCAGCAATGGTCCCTCCACGCTGAAGTGCAGGACCACGAGGGCATGTTCAGGGTTGCGGGCGGTGGCCGCGCGGAGAAGTTCCATGCCCAACAGGTGCAGCCCGTCGTTCTTGACGTCGAGCGGCAGGTGCCAGCGGCGCGGCCGTCCGGGCGCTCCGTACAGTGCACGGGCAGAGGCGGGGGCGAAGTAGGTGGACCGGGTCTGGGCGTCGGTACGGCGGTTGCCCAACTCGAAGGGGAACGGGCCTTCGGGCCAGTCGGGTACGCGCAGCAGCCGCACCGGCAGTACCACGGTCAGCTCCTGGCGTGCCCCCATGGAGTTCTGGAGCAGCGGAATTCCCTGGGGATTCACCGGTAGTACTCGGCCGGGTCGGGTTGGTCGAGGCGGATGACGAACTCCGCCCGGTCGGGGCTTTCGGCGCTGATGTGGAAGCGGACCTGCTCGCCCGTGCGGATGGTTCTGAATCCCTCGGTCACGATCTGCCGGTAGTCGAAGCTGTAGTAGCGCTTGTCCTCGTCGTCCCGGACGACGTAGGAGCCGAGCGCTCCGCTCAGCCCGCCGCCGCTCGGGCGCCTGTCCACGATGGTTCCCTGACGTGGCCCGCCGCTGCTCATGCCGTCTCCCGCTGCGTCCGTCACGTGTCGAGGTCTTGCGCGCAGCGGAAGCCGACCGCGTTGCTGCCGCCGCGCTTGCGGTAGATGCCCTTGCTGCTGGTCTGCACAGCACGCATCGGGTTGTCGTAGCTGCCGCCGCAGATGACGGCCTCGCCGGGGTCGTCCAGGCTGGTGGATGTCCATTCCCAGCAGTTGCCCGCCATGTCGAGGACGCCGAACGGGGAGCGGTTGCCCGGTCGTTCGCCGACTGGTGTCGCCCCGGCCCGTCGTACGGCGTCGCCCGCGAAGTCCCGGTACCACGCCTGGTACGTCACGACGGGTTGGCCGACCCAGGTGTCGGCACAGTTGATACGGCTGCTGTCGGGCGTGTCACCCCAGGGGAAAATGCGTCCGTCGCTGCCTCGCGCGGCGGCTTCCCACTCAAGGGAGGTCGGCAGCCGCTTGCCCTCGAACGCGGCGAAGGCGTACGCGCTCCACCAGCTGACGCAGATGGCCGGGTGGGCGTCGTAGAGCGGGTTGTCGTAGTAGTCCGGCCGCCGCAGTCGGTCGGTCCACGGGCGGTGTGTGACGTCGGCCGGCTGGTCGGAGTGGTCCCACTGCGAGGTGCCGTCGTCGTCGAGGGCGTCGAGGAAGCGGCGGTAGCGTGCGACGGTCACGGCGTGGCGGTCGAAGCGTACGGGGTGCTCGACGCGGCGGATCAGCAGCCGTTCGGCGGGACCGACCAGGTACGCCCCGGCGGGCAGCACGCAGTCGTCCGTTTCCGCGTGGCCGGGCATACCGGCGAGGAACGCGCGAACCTGCTCGGTGAGGAAAGCGCCGCCCGGAAGATCCGCTGCCGCGTCCCGGTTCGCCAGGTCGGCCAGAAATCTGGCAGCCAGTAGTTCCTGGTACGCCGTGTGGACGAAGGCGACGTGATCGGGGCCTGCGGGCCGCAGCAGTGGAGCGAGGCCAGATGCGTCGAGGTCGAGGCGCCCGTCCTTGAAGGCGTCGGCTCCCAGCTGCCGGTGTATGTCGAGGAGGGAGAACACGGTGCGGTCGGTGAGGAAGGCGTGCCCGAACGCGGCGGGCAGCCGCTGCTCCAGGTCGGGCTGGCCTCGTTCGGTCAACGTCCGTGTGATGTGTGCGCCGAGGATGTCCGCGAGCGGTCGGCCCGGAGGGAGGTTCAGGGATGCGGTGAGGTGCTTCTCCAGAGGGGTTGCCTCGGGCTCGGCCAGGCGTACGACGTGGAAGTGCGGGACGCGGGACGGGTCCAGGCCGTTCGCGTACATCTGCTCGACCAGTTGCTCGGAGCGGCCCGCGCCGCTGTCCAGCAGTTGGCGTACCTGGGGCGAGTCGGCGAGGAACGACACCCGTGAACTCATGACCACCGCTGATTCGGCGGATAGGACGGCCGCAAGATCGGCGAAGAGCCGCAGGAAACCGGCCGCGCTTGGTTCATCCACGCCTTCGTCGACCGCGTCGAGCACGCACAGCGCGGTCCCGGAACGGATGAGGAAGAGGAAGAGGTCGTAGGCGCGCGAGCGGTCTGACGTCATGGCCGGTGCGAGGAGGCGGGCCGCGTACTCCGAGAACGGTTCGTCCTTCGGTTTGAGACCGAGGTCGAAGTAGAAGCGGAAACGGCGGATCTCGGAGTTGACGGCCAGTGAGCGCAGGAGTGTGCTCTTGCCGCTGCCCGGGCGGCCGGTGACCAGGACATTCGCGCTGCCGCGCGACAGACGCGTCAGCAACTGCGCCGCATCGTCGGACTGCTCCATCGTCGACTCGCCGGTGCGGGGATCGATGGTCAGCGCCGCCGCGGCGATCGCGGTCCTTTGCTCCTCCGGGGTGGCCACGGGGGCGAGATCGGCGAGATGGGTGTCGAGATTGACGATGGTGTCGACGAAACCGTCGTAACGCACGATGCGAAAGTCCAGCCCCAGTATGGAATGGAGGGCACTGGGTGTCGCACCGCCGTCGTCGTCGAGAACGACGAACCGGGTGAGCTTTGGCAGCCGGGTGCGCAACAGCTCGCCACCGCTGGAGGCCAGGACCGTACTCAGGTCGTCGGCGTCCCGGGAGAGCATCAATTCCACGTACTCCAGCCGCATCCCCGCCTCGCGGCAGAACAGCTGGTAGACCGTGTTCGGGCTGAGGACGAACCGCTTCGCCTGCCGGTAACCGAGGGTGACGTACAACCCGGCGAGGAACTCGCAGCGGCCAGCCACCTCGGGCGCCATGTCCGGCTCACCGCCGAGAAGGGCCGCGCTCCCGGTATGGGTGAACCAGACCAGGACGTCCACGAGCCTGCGGACCGCCAGCAGCCCGTCCTCGTCGCTGATGTCGTACCCGTCGTGCGTGGACCGGTTGCGGAGCCGCCGAATATCTTCGAGCGCGTCCACAACCGTGCTGCTGCGGATGTACGGACGGCAGCGCTTCACCAGGTCGTTCAGGGCCTTCGTGGCGGGGTCGCCCTCGACGCCGTGGTGGCGCCACAGCTCCTTGAGCAGCTTCTCGGTCAGTTTCCCAACCAGGGCGACCGCGTTCTCGGGATAGCCGTCATTGAGGGACCGTAACGGCCTCTCCAGATCGAGCCCCAGTCGATCGGCGATCCGCGAGTGGTCGTCGAGTTCGCTCCGCAGGCGCCGCAGCCGTTCATCGACCATGGTGCTCACTCGGGCCTCCCACCGCGGCGGCCGAGGACGAACGCGAACCGGTCGGGAAACACCAGCACGGGCTCCGGATGAGCGGCTCGCATTTCTTCGATGCCCTTCTCGATCTCGCTGTCGCTGAAGGTGGAGAGCAGGGACATGTAGCGGGCGCGCACCATGCCGAGATACTTGTCCCGGTCGATGCGCAGCTCGTGCTCGACATGGCCGAGACCGGCTTCCATGCCTGCAGCTCGCAGGTGTTCCTCGATGACGGCCGGATCCGGCTGCAGTTCCTCGAAGCGCGCAAGAGCCGCCTCGAACAGCGGGTACTGGATCGTGGCCGGAAGCATCACCACCAGCAGCCGCCCTCCGGGCGCCAGGCGATCGGCCAAGCCGCGAAGCGTGCGTGCCGGATCAGCCACGTGGTGCACCGACTCTTTGAGCCACATCGCGTCGAGTTGTTCGTACGGCAGGCGAGTACGTCCTTCGGCGATGTCCTCGGCGGAGGCGACGATCGGCGTCAGATCGGCCGGAGGTGGCGTGCCGAGCTGGCTGATCATCGCCTCGGAAGGATCGGCGCACAGAACGGGATGGCGCGGCTGGAGCTGCTTGGCCACTTCCCTGGCGAACAGGCCCGTTCCGGAGCCGATGTCGGCGATCCGGTCCGTGGGACCAAGCCGCAGGGCATCGGCAATCCGGCCGGACATCCAGGGAATGTAGTCAGGGCCGTAGATCCAGTGCTCGTCGTACTCGGCCGCCAACTCCTCGTAGTGCCCTCGCACGTCGCGCCGCTCCACGATCCCCCTCGTGCCCTCGCGTGTCGCCGGTTGTACTGCACAGGCAGGCTATCGCGGGTACTTGCGCGGCAACAGTCGGTAATTCGGCTGCTGCTGGAGGTTGACCGACTTGCCTCGGGCACATGGGAACACGTGAATGTGAGACGAGGAGCCACACCCCCCGTGGAAACCTTTGGGACTTGCAAAGTGGGCCGCTGACGCGGGTCCCGTCCCACATGGCAACTTCAGCCCCAGGCGAGTTGGCCGCTCGGTGGCTGGGCGCAGGGAGCCGGTGCGGCGGCTTCGGCGTGAGTGATGCGATACGTGAGCGCGGTGTTGCGGCGCTCGGTGCGGTTGTTAGCGACGGCCCGTTCGACGGCCTCGCTCTGGCCGATGAGCATGACGCCATGGCGGGCGCGGGTGACGGCGGTGTAGAGCACCCCAACGGCTCGTCAACGCGCCTGACAGACGCACGGCCGGTTGCGCGCGGGAGGTCCGCTCCTGGCGACGTGGACCGTCCCTGGTGCAGTACCAGGAGCGGTCGGCTCCGTCACGGCCGTCGACATGGCGTCGAAGCGGCGAGGTCTCGCTGCCTACGAGGCCAACGGCATCAGGGGATTCGTAGTCTTCATCGCCGTGCTCAGCCTCGGCTGCTTCATCCTCGCGTGGGTACTGCGCGACAGCCCGAACACACCCCTCGCCGTGATGGCGGCGGTGCTCGGCATCGCCGTTGCCGTGGCCGCGGCCCTGACCCCTCGGTGGATGAAGCAGTGTTACGAGAAGAACCGGCGGCTGGTGGATTTCTACGACCAACAACGGTCTGGCCAGGTGGGCCCCCGCCGCCCCCGCCGCCTCCGCCGCCTCCCGGGCCCACCGATCCGCATCCCGGTAGCGGGAGCGGCCAGTGATACGGGTCGACTTCTCGATTCCCGCCGAGTTCGAAGAGATGCCTTTGGACATGGACTTCGACACGGCCTGGGCCACCATGAACGCCCGAAGCACCTCCGCCTCACTGGCGCCCGAAGCCGAGCAACAGCCACGGGCGGAGATGGCCCGCACACTCCAGCGGATCTCGCGGTTGCTCGCAGAGGTTGGCGTCGTGTACACAGCCAACTGCCTGCGGTCCTTCGAGGGCGAGACTTCCATCGGCTCGCTCGCTGTCGCTGTCGTGGACTTCCCCTACGGCGACGATCCCGTCGCCGCAGTCAGAGCAACCCTGCGAGGGATCCTCGACTCGCGAGGAGAAGGGTGGGCCGCAACGGGTGATCGACGCTCCGTGCGGCCAGGCTGCCGTCTTCACCGGCAGCCAGATCTATGTTCTTCCTGCGGTGTTCCTCCCCGAGCGGTGAAGAACTAAAGGTCCTCACCGCCCAGTTCCACGCGATCATCCCCATCCCGCCCAAGGCGGGGGGAGGCGGCCAGTGAACCTCCCCTCGTAGCGTGGAGACCGTGACCGGAGGGACGGTCGAGGGTCGTGGGATCCAGGAAGCGCATCTACGACGCTGAGTTCCGCGAGGGGGTGGTACGGATCGTGATGGAGACCGGGAAGCCGATCCCGGAGGTGGCCGAGGAGCTCGGTGTACATCCGGGGCCGCTGCACAGCTGGGTGTCGCGGGCCAGGCGCAACGGCTCGCCGTCGTCGGACACGCCCGTCCAGGCGTCGGTGGGAGCAGGCTCGGGTGGCCGGTTGCGGGAGGGTGAGCGGGCCGGGCTGGAGCGGCTGCGGGCCGAGGCCCGGGAGAAGGACAAGCGCATCCGCGAGCTGGAGATGGAGCGTGATGTGTGCAAGCGATTGGTGGCCTTGTGGGTGAAGTAGCTGAGGTAGACCCGGCCGTGGCGGTCAGGGTGATCAGCAGCTGCAAGGCCGAACAGAAGATTCCGCACCGCATCGGCTGCCGGGCACTGGGCGTGTCTGAGTCCTGGTTCTGCAAGTGGCGCGATCGTGAACCGGCCGCGCGGGAGGTGCGCCGGCAGCATCTGGCGGAGGAGACCGAGGAGATCTTCCAGCGGTCCGGGGGCACCTACTGCTCGCCGAAGGTGTTCATCGAGCTGGTCCGGCGCGGCTGGCGGGTGTCGGTGAACACGGTCGTCAAGGTCATGGCCGAGCTGGGGCTGGCCGGACGGAAGCTCCGGCGGCGCCGGTCGCTGACCAGGCCGGGCAAGCGGCCGACGGCCCCGGACTTCGTGCGCCGGGACTTCACCGCCGAGGAGCCCGACCTCGTCTGGTGCGGTGATCTCACAGAGATCGACACGGGCGAGGGCAAGCTGTACTTGGCTACGGTCATCGATCTTTTCTCCGCGGCCACCCGCGGCGGCGACGTGCGCGGCGTGGCGGCCAGTCCCTCGGCGAGGGTTTTGCGTGATTCGCACTCATGGTGGCAGTTTCCTGTGACTGCACGCCGCAGTTGGTTGTTCGGCTTTTAGGTGGTCCTTGGAGTTCATGGGATGGTGCATGGCCCGTCCCTCGGGGCAAATTGGTACTGCCTCGTGCAAGGTGAACCGCTGGGTGGTGTCCTTGTGGAGGAACGGCTTGTCAGCTGGCGCGAGGGGCCAGCCGCTGGTCGGATCATCGGTGCTGGAGAGTGACACGATGCAGCGACGGGGGCGGAATGAGCGGGGTGGACCTGGTGGTAACTGCGCTGGTCGCGGGCGCTTCGGCGGGGCTCACGGACACCGCGAGCAGTGCGGTCCGTGACGCGTACGCCGGATTGCGTGATGCGGTGCGCCGACGTCTAGTGGCCGAAGATGAAGCCGATGTCCAATTCCTGGAGGCCAACGAGGATGAACCCGGTGTGTGGCAGGCCCAGTTGAGTACCCTGCTGACGGATGCCGGAGCTGACCAGGACCGGGAGATCGTGGCTGCGGCCGAAGCGGTTCTGCGGGAGCTGGGCAGGGGATCCTGGCACTCCGCAGTCCAGGGTGTGGATGCCCGGGACGCAAAGGGCGTGCAGATCGGGGACGGCAACACCCAAACAAATACGTTCAACTGACGGGACAGCGTGGGTGAGCGCGGGGGATCGTGAGGTCGACGCCCGTGGGGCGCAGGGAGTGCAGATCGGGGACGGCAACGTCCAGGTGAACGTGTTCCGGGCTGCACTTCCGCTGGCCCGCACCGCCTACCTCCACCAAGTGCAGGCGATCGCCCCCGAGGTACTGACGGACCGGGACGCGGAACTGTCCGAACTCGTGGAGTTCTGCACACGCCCCGACGCCGGCGACTGGATGTGGTGGCGGGCAGCGCCGTGGGCCGGAAAGACCGCCCTACTGTCCTGGTTCGTCCTACGCCCTCCGCCCGGTACGCGCATCGTCTCATTCTTCGTAACGGGACGCTTCGCGGCCCAGAACGACCGGGAAGCGTTCCTTGACGTCGTGATCGAGCAACTGGCGACGCTCCTCGGCGAACCCATCCCGTTGTATTGGACAGCCGCCACCCGCACCGCGCACCTGTGGGCCATGCTCGATGCGGCGGCACGCCACTGCCGCCGTCAAGGGCAGAGGCTTCTTCTCGTTGTGGACGGTATCGATGAGGACCGCGGCGCCGACACCCACAGCATCGCTGCCCTCCTGCCAGCACACCCTGCCGAAGGCATGCGCATTGTGGTCGCAGGGCGCCTCAACCCTCCCCTTCCCTCTGATGTGCCCCCCGAGCACCCGCTGCGCGACCCGAGCATTATTCGTACGCTGGAGGCATCCCCACACGCACGAAACATCCAGCAGGCTGCACCGCTGGAACTGGGCCGCCTGCTGCGTGGCTCCGACCCCGGGCAGGAACTGGTGGGCTTGGTGACGGCCGCAGGTGGCGGGCTCAGCGGCCAGGACCTAGCGGAGCTGACGGGGCGGCAGATGTGGGAGGTCGAGGACACGCTGCGCACTGCGGCCGGCCGTACGTTCACGCGTCGGCCGACCATGGGGCGATCCGATCCGGTATCAGCCGGTGAGGTTTATCTGCTGGCCCATGAGGAACTCCACGAGGCAGCCACGCGCTTCCTGGGCGGTGCGCGGCTTCGCGCGTTCCATGAACGTATTCACTGCTGGGCGGATCGATGGCGCCGCGCGGGCTGGCCCGCCGAAACACCCGAGTATCTCCTCATCGGGTACTTCCGTATGCTCCACGCCCACGCTGAACCGGCCCGCATGATCGCCTGCGCCCTGGACGTGGAACGCCATCGTGCCCTACTTGATGTGACCGGAGGTGATGCCGCCGCCCTGGCCGAGATTACAGCGACACAGGACGTGCTCCTTGACCGGGAACCCCCAGACCTGCGTGGCATGACACTGCTGGCTGTCCAGCGGGACGCCCTCACTGACCGCAATCGCGAGATCCCCACGCGCCTTCCCGCGGTATGGGCGCGCCTGGGGCACCCTCTGCGTGCCGAAGCGCTCGCCCGATCGATCTCTGATCCAAGCCGTCGGGCCCGAGCGTTCGCTGCCCTGAGTGAGGCACTGGCTGAAGGTCGTGCTGGCGGCCAAGCGGGAATCGGGGCCGACGAGGGCGTCTTCGGTGCAGGAGAGGTTGCCGACGAAGCTGAGGCTGCGGCCCGGTCCGTCACTGAGCCGGAAGCGCGAGCCGAAGCCCTGGCGCGAGTAGCGGAGGCATGGGCGGAGTCGGGACATGCCCGACGTTCACAGGACCTAACCCGCGAGGCCGAGCACCTGGCCTGGGCCGGGTTCGGAACCGCCTACAAGTTGACGCTCGCAGTGGAGGCAGTTGCTCGCGCGTGGGCGTGTCTGGGCGACGGTGACCGTGTCGAGACGCTCGCGCGTGAGCTGGAGTCACTGTCAAAGAAGCGTAATTGGAAAGGGACAGGCGACGAATTGCCGGACTGGGCCGCCACAACGGCGCGTGCGCTTGCGCGGGCGGGCGACGTCGATCGTGCTGAGACCGTCGCTCGCGGCATCACCAATGTCCAGGCGATGGCCTTCGCGCGCGTGGTGGAATATTTCGAGCAGCGCGGAGACAACGATCGTGCTGAGATCTTGGCCCGCCATGCCGCTGAGCAGGAACGGACCGTGGACAGCCCCGAACTGCGGTCCCTGGCTTTAGCCGAAGTGGCGGCAGCGGCAGCACAGGCGGGTGATGCCGAGCGTGCTGAGAGATTGCTGTGTGAGGCCGAGCACTTCGCGACGGCGAGAACCGCTGACTCTCACACGTCGAGGGAACAGGCCAGATCGCTCCTCGCGGTGGTGGTGGGCTGGGCAGGGCTGGGGCACACAAGTCATGCCGAGGAGCTTGCCCGCCAGGCCGGACGGCTGATTCAGGCCAGCATGCAGTGGCGGCGCGTATCGGCGCTGGCGTGGGAAGCAGACATCTGGGCGCGGCTTGAGCACAGCGACCGAGCCGAGAATCTGGCCCGGCAGGCGGAAACCATTGCTCGTACCGCTGGGCTACCAGGGCTGCCACGCCTGAAACTGACTGAAGTGGCGGTGACATGGGCGTGGGTCAACGACGCCAACCGCGCCGAGGCTCTGGCCCGCACCGTCGCGCATGCGGACGCACGAGCCTCCGCTCTGGCTGAGGTGACGGCGGCTATCGCTGCCCGGGGGCACGCTGGCCGAGCCCACACCGTTGCACTGAGCATCACGTCACCAGCGCTGCGGGCACGCGCCCTGGCAACGGCAGCGGCGGGGATGACAAGGTCTGGCGATGCGACCAGGGCCCAAACCGCGCTGTACGAGGCCGAGGCGGCGGCACGGGCCACGCCTACTGTGGGGGCTCGCTCGGTCGCGTTGGCTGAGGTAGCGGCAGCGAACATGTCGATGGGACAGGTCACCCAAGCCCGATCGGTCTTGCGGAAGGCAGAAAGCCTGGCCCAGTGGATCGCTATCCGGGATTCCAGCCAGGGAGAACAAGTACAGGCGGTGGCAGAAGTGATGGCGGGGCTCGGCCATCTGAACCGTGCCGTCCAACTCGCGCAAAACATCATGGACCTTGGGCTGCGCACTCAGGCACTCCTCAAGCTAGCGGCGGACCAGACCCTCGCAGGGGAGAGTGAGCAAGCTCGCGTACTCATTCAGGAGGCCGAAGACGTCATCCGGACTAACCCCGAGTACGGAGAGTGGAAACCTCTCATGACCGGGTTGGCGGAGGTGGCGGAGGCGTGGGCACGCTTTGGCGCGATCGATCGTGCCTCGGAGCTTGCCCGTAAAGCCGCGGACCTCGCACGGACTAAGACCGGTCCTTGCCTGGCGCGGGCAGATGCGGCCGCGGCGCTCGCGCGGCAAGGAGATCTCGACGGCATCGAAACCGTGATCAGGACGATCGCTTCCCCTTGGTGCCGGGGGCGCGCTCTGGCGCAGGCCGCGGAGGCGCTGGCGCAGTCAGGACACATCGATCAGGCTGAGATCCTGGCCCGGACGATCGCCCTCCCGCACTGGCAGGCGGTCGCTCTGGTGGAGGTGGCCCGCCGAACCGATACGGCCCGCGCGCATCATCTGCTCATACAGGCGCTGCGGGTCGACGCCTGGCAGACCGCCGCCGACCTGCTCACCTTAGAGATTCCGGATGTCCTGGTGAAGATGGTCGACGAACTTCTCGCCAGCCAACCTGACTTGGGCGAAAGCAAAGAGCAGCACGGCGAGCTCACGTGGCTGCCCCGCTTCGCGAGGCAGTGGTCACTCACGCGACGCATTTACCAGAGGGATCCGGAACCGACGTAGGAGATTGGGTCGGCTTCGGTTTCGTGGTGTCCCTGGCCTGCCCCGAGTTCGATCGGCTCGTGTACCCCGTGTCCAGGCTCCAACCAGGCCGGATCGAAATCTGAGACCTCCGGCGGGGTCCCACCCCGCGGCACCTGTATCCCACCCATGACTCGACCGCCATGGATGCTGTGAGAAAAGCCACATGAAATGGGACGGGCTCACCCCAATGGGCGACCTCGACAGCAGCCACTGAACGTGAGATTAGAGGCCACACCCCTTAAACCAGTGAGACTCGTCCATCTTCAGCGAGATGGGACAATTGCGAGCAGGGAATCTCAGCACCGTGTCTGAATACCTACAAGTAGTCCTGCCCGCGCCCGCCGTCGCGGATCTGGCAGACGGCGATGGTGTGCAGCACCGAGTTCAGCGCGCGGTTGCCGCCGGTGTTGAGTCGGTGGCGGATGTTGTTGCCGCTGGAGGCGTCCAGGGGTGCGCTGCCGGTGTAGCTGGCGAAGTGGTGCTCGGTGGGGAAGCGGCTGATGTCCCCGATGTGGTCGATGGCCTTCGCGGCCAACACGGTGCCCAGGCCCGGCAGAGTGGTCAGCGTGGTGCGGGTCGCGGCGACGGCCTCGCGCATTTCGGCCTCGTTGTCCTTGACCTGCCGGTCCAGCCGGCGCAGGTCGGCCAGCAGATCTCGGGCTATGTCACGATGGCAGTTGTCGGTGGCCGTCACCGGTCGGATGCCCTTCATCAAGGTGGCAGCCTTATCGGCGGAGAGGCCGGTGGGGGCGCCGCCGGGCAAGAGGTCGCGCAGGACGGCGTGCAGCCGGTTGAGTACGCGGGTGCGTTCGTGGACCAGGTCGTCGCGTCGTTCGGTCAGCAGCCGCAGGATGGTGGTCTGGTCTTCCTGCATGATGGGCCGCAGGTCGTGGCGGAAGAGGGCGACCTGCGCGACGTGGAGGGCATCCCTGGCGTCGGTTTTCCGGTCTCCACCGGTGGCCAGGAGGCGGGCCCGGGCCGACAGGGTGGAGGGGACGTCGACCACTGGCTGCTCGTCGATCAGGTGGTCGTCGTAGAGCGCCTCGAGGTGCCGACGGGCCACCAGCACCGGAACCTCACCCAGAGCCGCGCCGACGTGCGCGTCGAGATCGGTGCCCGGGAAGAAGCCGAGCTGTCTGAAGAAGCGCTGTCGCTCCGGCGCGAGATCCCGGTAGGACAGATCGAACGTCGCGGTGACGGCGCGTTCCCCGGCCCGCAGCTCTCCCAGCCGGTCCCGCGCCGCCACCAGCCGCCCGCACAGGTCCTCGGCGGTCCACGACGGATGGTGCCGCAGCCGTGCCGCGAGCAGCGACACCCCCAGCGGCAGACACCCGCGCAGTCGCACCAGTTCGTCCACCACACCCCGGTCGAGGCCATCGGCCGGCCGCCCACTCAGCCGCACGAAGAGGTCGACCGCGTGATCCGGCGGCAGCGCCTCCACCGACATGACCACCTCCTCGCTCGCCACCAGCCGCCTGCGGCTGGTCACCAGCACCAGGCAGCCACTCCCACCGGGGAGTAGCGGCTCCAGCTGCCGGTAGCTGGCCGCATTGTCGAGAATCAGCAGCGCCTTCTTGCCCGCAAGCCTGCTCCGCCACATGGCGGCCCGGGCCTCCGTGACCGCACCGACATCGTCACCGACGGGTATCTGCTGCGTCGGCACGCCGGCGGCCGCGAGAAGCGAGGCGAGCGCCTCGCCGGCTTGCACGGGAGTGCGCCCCGGCGAGTACCCGTTGAGGTTGACGAAGAGCTGACCATCGGGAAACCGCTCGGAGAGCAAGTGACCGGCGTGCACGGCGAAAGTGGTCTTCCCGACGCCCGGCATCCCGTCGGCATGAACCGGCAGCCCCTCGCCACGCTCCTGCGATGCCCGCACGGAGCCCATCAGCCGTTCCAGCTCCCCGACACGGTCGGTGAACGCGGCGGTGTCGCGTGGCAACGAACGCAGCACCTGGGCGGCTCCCGGCGGCCCCGCTCCATCCTACGATCGCCCCGGCGTGGTGGAAGGCCGAGCCTCGGAGAGCCCGGCGAGCAGGGCCGTCAGCCCCGCCATCGTCACGCCCAACACGACGAACGAGAACCAGGCATGCTCCTGTAACCACCCCAGCCAGCCGGGCCACCGCGACTCGTTGGACACGGCGTTCGTGACGAGCCCGACCAACAGCGTGGTCACAGCGCCGCCTCCGGCGACGCCGGCGATCGCGAGTCCGCGCCGGAGTCTCATACGGAGGCCCCGGCGACCGGGGGAGCGGTCGACTCCGCTCCGGCGCCGCTGACGAGACACCACACGCCGCCAACCGACCTGGTCACGAAGGCCCCCGAGTCCGACGCCCAACTTGCCTAGCGGAACAGTCTGGGTGGACCTTGGTCAAGGGCGCGTCTGCGCCATGCCTGCCGTTGAGGTAGATGCGCGTGTCTGCTCTACGTGCCTAGCCGTTGAGGTTCCGGCGGCTGATCAGCCAGATCGCGATCCGTGGCCATGATGACCGCGTTGAACAACCACAGCAACCGATACGACCTCGTCACACCAAGGAGAAGCGCTGCTTCTACCATCCAATGGACGCCACCTGGGTCAGACTCCGTGATGTCCAGGACAGTGGCCAGCAGGCAAACCCCTGAGATCAGCAGGGTCGCCGAAAGAACACTGACCCAGTTCCGCCGGAATTGGGACGCCAAGTGCCCGGCGGTTCGTAGCGTTCGCATGCGCCTACCCGTCGCGGCCGCATACTGCGCGATCGCAGCAGTGACGAAGCTGCCGACCAGGGCCACGACTGTGGCTCCCGTCGTATAGATCTCAAGGCGTTGCTCACGTCCTGGCTTTCCAAAGAGGTCGCCACCACCTGTCGAGTGCACCCAGACAAGGTGCAGCCCGAGAACCACGATGACAATCAGCCAGTCAGCGCTTGGTCGAGCACGCCACGTGTTGAGCAGTCGCTGTGGTCCACCCCCAGTGCCAGACACCGCGATACCCCCTGCGCGACCAGTAGAAAGACTTCCCCCTGTCGCACTCCAGCCTAGACGTCGGCACCGACAGCGGCCTTCAGGGTCCGCCTGTGCTCAAGAGCAACGCGCTCCAATTCGGTCAGGGCTACATGGAGGTCGATCGAGTGCCCGTCTGTTGACTCGAGAGGCACCCTGCACTTCGCGGTGATTCGTTCGGCCACGAAGTCGATCTTCTCGTCCGTCGCTTGCTGGTTCCATTCATCGATGTGCGCCTCGGCTCTCGCGACGTCCACCGCGTCGGTGTTGTCGAGCCAGTCCCCGATGTCCGCGGCAAGCGCAGAGGTCGAATCCAGCAGCTGCCGGTGGCCGCGCGAGCGGCGCCGAACGGAGTACCACTTGGGCTTCTTCGGGACCTCCAGCGTCAGTGTGATGGTCATGTCCGGGTATTCCTCATGGATCCGGCTGACCGCCGTTCCGATGTCCGAGCTGCTGCGGAGCGCAGTCGGACTGTCGTGGGGCTCGGGCTGCACACGGATGGTTAGCTTCTCCACCGCAGTCGCGCGGGCGAGCTTGTCGCGTGAACGAGCGTCGATCACCGGTCGGAGCTGAATCTCCTCGCTGGTGAGGTGCATCCCGTTGAACCATCTCTGGATCGCCTGCACGCGCGGGGCCGAGATGCCACCGCCCATCGTGGCCACCACGTTCCCGAAGGAGAGGAAGTACACCGTCGTGACATCGACGAGCCCTTGATTGGCAGCGAGTTGCAAGTAGCTGAACGACCCGTCGTCGTAGTTGATCTGCTGCGGTACGTCTTTGCGGACCTTGGCCAGGAGCAGGTGAGGGGCCGGCTGGTTGGGGTCAACCGCGCCGATCAGGGTCTCACCGCCCGACTCCACCGTGCGTTGGGGAATCGGCAGGTCGAGCAACTGGCGAAGCCGCGTCCCCCAGTCGCGGTGCTCCATCCGGGAGTTCGGTTCCTTCGCGTCGGCGATTTCGTAGAAGTGAACAGTTCTGTCCCGGTTTCGTGCAGCCACCCGCATGCTCCCCCATCAGGATGTGTACCCACCAGGATAGCGAGCCCAGCGCAGGCTGCTCGATGTATCACACACTGTGGGCCTGCCCCCATCGATGAAGGCGCAGGCCCACGCGGGCTGTTACTCGTTCTCGAACTCGGCGTTCAACTTCAGGGTGTTGGCGTTCTCGGTGAGAATTCGCACCTTGTCTTCCGAGAACCCTTCCGGGTTCTTCGCCTGGATCTCGACGGTGACCTCCACCTCGGTGCCAATCGCGTCGAGGTGCTGGATGATCTCGAAGAAGTACTTTGTCGCGTTCTTGCTGTACTGCTCAGAGGTGAGCTGGGCATGGGCGTAGAAGCGGGTGGGGATGCGGGGGATGACCGGCTGCTGCAAACCGTCGGATGCCTTGGCCGTCGTTCCGCCTGTTGACGTGCTTGTGGCGGGCGACGCTGTGGTGTTCGGGTCGGTGGTGGCGGGTTCGCGCTTCTGCGCGGCCTCTGCCTCATCCTCCTGCTGTTGCCTGACCGCTCTATCCGGACGTACAAGGAGAGTGCTGTCGGTGATCTGGCCGAACTTCGCGTTGCCGCCTGGCAGCGTCAGCCCTTGATAGCGGCCACGGTCCTCGTCGTATCCGGAGGCCAGGGCAAAGCCTTCCGTCTCCCACGTCACCATGGACAGGACGTCCTCGATGCCTTGGTCGAGGACTAGGCGGTTCACCAGTCGGTTCATGTACGGGTACGTGGTGTGCAGTTCCCAGAGCTGCCCCACCGAGATGTGTCCCTGTTCCCAGATCCGCGACAGGGGTCCGCTGAGCTTCTGATACAGCAGCGCGGGAGCCTGCTGGATGTACAGCAGTCCCTCCCGCCTGAGACGGTCGGCCGTCCGTACCGCAGCGTCGCCCGCGCGACCACCGTCCACCTTCAGGTGTTCCCAGACGATCGGGCCGCCAGAGCTCTGTTCGGGAATGAGCGCCCACCGGTAGGCGTCGCCGATCCGCAGCTCGACCTTCTCGTGCGCCTGGTCGCGCCGGGTCTGTGCCTGGCGACGCTGGCTCTCGGTGAGATCGAGTTCGAGCTGGGCGTCCAGCACCTTCTTCCAACCGAGGTACTCTCGGGCCGCCTCCATGAGGTCGCTCATGTCCTTCTTGTCCGGCGCCAGGAACACCAGCGTGTTCTGGTGGGTCCGATTCCTCGTGCCGTGGGAGGAGAGCGCTTCTACCGCGAATTGCAGAGCCGGGGTGTCCGGGACATCCTTACCGCCGCGGTGCACGTACTTCGGGTGGAGCAGCACCACCCGCGCTTGCTCGACGTCGGGGACTTCCTTCGTGTGCAGCGGTGCGATGTGGACGGCGCCGAAGTCCCCGCGCCGGTGCTGGATCGGGCTCAGCCGTCGGACGATCTCCGCCCACACGTCCTCGTCCCGGCCGAGGAGCCGCTCGGCCTCGTCCTTGGCCCTGCGGGTGATGTTCGTTTGTGTGTCGAACCAGTAGCGGTCGGCATCGCTGTACAGGTACGTGGAGCGGTCCGCGAGGGTGTTGAGCGCGGTGCGGAAGTTCCCCATAGCGTCACCTGGAACTGCCATGCCGAGCCTGATGTGCTGCTCTGACAGTCCCTTTTTGGCAGCCTTGATGGTGGGGGCGGAACCCATGAAGACAGTGCGCGCGACGCGACGGCTCATCGCCCGCTGGCCGAGCACCGTCTTCTCGTTGTCTACGGACACCGGGGTGGAGTCGGGACCGTCGACGTCGGCGTCGATGATCGGCTTCCAGCGATCTTCCAGGTAGTGGGTGAGTTCGCTCGCGACGCGCTGGTCGTCAAGCGGAATGTCTCCCGGCATGATCATGGGGCTCTTGTTCTGGTCCCGCCACAGTGCATGGATGACCGCGCTCATCAGCCTCAGCACACCACGAGTGCGCTGGAAGCGGTCGAGGGTCGACCAGTCCTCGTAGAGACGGGTAAAGAGCTCCGGGTGGATCGGGTACGTCGACTTGATCCGCCGCTCGTAGTCGGTCCTGTCCACACCCGCCGGGAAGTCCCGCTTATACGTCGCATAGAACTGGCTGAACAGCCGGGCAGCCTTGTTTATCTCCGCCTGGACGTCGCCGGTCGGAGTCTCAAAGAGCCGACGCCGCACAATCTCGAAAGACTCGTCGGAGCTTGCCGGCCTCCAGGCATCCGCCTTGCGATGGATGACCTTCTGCAGCCGGTCCAGAGCGATCTGTCCAGCTTCGCCGCCGATCTCGTCAGCATCAGCCCTCTCGTTCTGTCCATCTTCCGAAGCTGGGATGGACAGAACGAGCTGCGCACCGGTCACCGCCTCGACCGCCTCGGTCAGGGACTGGGCGAACGAGAAATGCGTCTCGAACGTGCCGGCCGGAAGGTCGTCGTTGTTGACAAGCTGGCGCGCGTAGACCACCCACTCGTCGATGAGAACCAGGCACGGGGCGTAGGCAGCGAGCAGGTCCTGCAGCAACTCCGAGCCCGGGCTGGTACGCGTCCGGTCGGCCTCGGCGATGACGTCGTACGCCTGTCTGCCGCCCAACTGCCAGGCCAGCTCCCCCCAGAGGGTGTTGACTACGGTTCCGTCCGGCTTCTCATCAGGCTGGCCGGGTGCCAGAGCCGTCCCTACCAGTACGGCACGCCGCACTTTTTCCTTGGGCAGCCCTGAGGGCGAAGATGCGATGAGTTCTTGCATCTCCTGCGGCAGCCGCTGCGGCTGAAGGCCCGCGGAGTAGAGGTGATACAGCGCCAGCATCGAGTGGGTCTTGCCGCCACCGAAGTTGGTCTGCAGATTCACGGTCGGTGAGGCGTTGTTGTCGCCAGAGATTCGTCGCAGCGACTTGCTCAGCAGATCGCGCAGACCGTCGGTCAGATAGGTCCGCTGGAAGAACTCTTCAGGGTCCGTGTACTCCGGTGCACCCTCACCCTTCGCAACCTGCGCGAGATTCGCCGCGAACTCGGAGGCGTTGAAGTCGCCGCGCGCCACGTCCTGGTGCGGGACGAGGACATCACGCCAGGGCTTGAGGCCATCAGCGGCGACGCTGGGCATTGCCGCCGCACGCCTGGTCTGTCGCTTGGTCTCGGCCTCGATCATGGTCCGTTGAAGGTCGATACGGGACTTACGGACCTGCTCAACCAACTCAGCAGTCGCCCCCACTGCGATCAGCAGCCGTTCCGCAGTGTCCAAAGCACGTACCGTGTCATCGGCACTGAACGGCTCGTTGTGCGCCCACCGGTTGCGCACGTCGTTGACCTCACTGGCGTACCCGCGAGTGGCGCCTGGCAGCGAATGACGGAAGTACGATCCCCAATAGCGTTGGACAATGTTCAAGAGGAACTGCGGATCGCGCTTCGACGCCAGGCTGCGCCCCTTCTCGCGCTCCTCGGCAGCCGCATCGTCAAACCAAGTCGCCCCCTGCCTTTTGGTCATCTCCCGCTCCACAAGCGGGAGCAGCCCGTCAGGCAGCAGCTGGATCATGCGGCTGATGCGGTCGAGGTTGCTCATTGCCATGGTTCCCGCAATCCCGTCTTCTGAACGCTTCCGTGGTGTCCGCTTCGTGATTGGCGCCGTGCGACATGTCGTTGTTCTGCACGCCCGCCCCCTCGCGCATACTCTGGCCTCACCGATCAGAACAGCATGTCTTCCTCCGCTGTCACGCCTCGTTTGTCCGCACCTCGGGCTGCGGTCTGCAGATCAGGCCAGGAGCTGACAAGGTTGTTGAACCACCTCTGGCTCTCTGCCCAGCCTCGGCTCTCACAGACGTTGTGCAAGAGGTAGGCCAGTCCCTTTACCGTGTCCTCGTCAATTTCGGGGCGTGTACGTGCGCGTGCGAGTAGCTCTCCAGCCGCATCAATGCCGGTGCCTGGACCCTTGCCCTCAATGAGGCGGGATAGGTGCATAGCGACCTCCCAGACGGTGAGACGGTCGTCAGCGGCTGGGTCGTATTTGACCGGAAGAACAGCAGGTTTGATAAGTGCCGCCTTCCCGGCAGCAGACCTTACAACCCCAGCGTGCACGAGACCGGGCACGGAGGTGTTGTATCGGTTAGCTAGTTTATCGGCTTCACCGAAGTCAGCGGTGCCCCACTGGTGTTCCTCAAACCATTTAATGCACCACCGGGTGTCCGAATCGAAATCTTCTTCGTATTCAGAGAGGACTTCATCGAGCGCCTTGGCGATCAGAGAGAGCGCGGTCCGGACACGCATGGGGGAGCCATCGGGCTCGGTCACGCGGATATACCGGGAGAAGATCTCCATGCCAGGGCCGATGGCGGCCTGGCCAAGGTCGATTGCCGGGATCGAACTCTGCTGCAACGGTTTGATGCGCTCAGGGAGTTCACGGCGGAGGGCTTGAAGGAAGCCGCGGCGATCTAGGGCACCCGCGGTTTCAGGGCGGGGACGGCAGATCATCGCAACGTAGGAGGCGAGTGCATTCGCCCCCTGCCCCACCTGACGGGTGCTGTTGGTGGCGTGAAGAGGCCATGTCCCAACGACGCTCACGCCAGCAGCCAACATCGCCTCAAGCAGGGCATCCCATGCGGAGGAGGTCAGCTCGCCGTCCTTGGTTTCCTCCTGCCGATGGGCATAGATGACGATGAGGGGGAGGTCGGGGCGCGACGCCTGTTTGAGTGAGGAGAAGACCTCTGTGAAGCCGTCAATGAAATACTGGCGGGCCATTTCCTGGCCGCCATGGCGGTGGGGGTTGGCGATCAGCTCCTCGGCCTTGGGGGTGGCCATGGTGCCGAATAGGTCGGGATGAAGCCTTCTTGCGGCACGGCGGAGCCATACGTAGAAGTAGTCACTCAGGTCCGCGTAGTTGATCTGGGCGAAATACGGAGGATCTGTTGCGATCAGGGAGCTGGCAGCGGGAACGAGATGGCCCGCGGTACGGGCGTCAGCTTGCACGACCGTCCCTACCTTGGCATCGCGAGGCAGGGACTTGAGTGCCTTAATAATACCATTGACCAGCGAAGACCAGCTCCCAATGGATGAGCTAAAGGGATTGACTTCAGCAAAATCCCATAGCATAGGGATCGCCTGACGGCCAAAGGCTGGCTCCGCCTTGGAAGGCCCCTTTCGGATTCTCCATCGACTCTGGGAAGAGTGTGCTGCGCTTAGCTTACTCATGCAAAGAGCGAGCACCGATCCAATCGCCTTTACCTGATCTCCATCGCCTCCATCCTGTTCGACCCATTCCGGCACCTTGGCTACGACATCCGCAAACGCCCCCAACATGTGCAATTGGCGCGGAGTGTAAATATCGGCCTGTCGTCGCAAGCCGTATAGTGGGGTCTTGAAGTCCCGTGTATTGCCGGGGAATTCTAGCTCCGGAACTTCATCGGGAAGGGTTAGCTCGAGAGCCTCAGATCCTGGGGGTTCGGGTACGAACCGTCGTCCTGTCTCGTCGTCCACTGCAATTGCCAGCATTTGCAGCCCCATGTGGCCGTCGATGCCCGCCTTGCGGATGTACTTCTCGTCGACCTCTGTTTCGCATGCAAGGCACGTGAACTTTCCGCCGCGTCCCGCCCGTTTTGTCGCGTCTGGAACCGCCGCGTTCACGCCGGTACCGACTTCGAATCGCACGAACCGCTGCTCCACGACAGGCTTAAGCCATGCCTCACGCCTCTCTTGCTTGCTCAGCCAGGGGGAGCTGTAGAGCGGGATGTCGATTCCGCAGGCGGGGTTGGCGCACGGAACCTTTCTCGCCCAGAGCCAGGCTACAACTTCTCCCCCGCTGACTGGCGCATACAGGTGCCCGACCCTGGCTTTGACCTCCTTCTCAACGCGCTTGGCATAATGTTGAATGTCGACCAACAGCCCGACCATCGGGTCGACGGTTGTACCTTTAAGTGTGCCGTCATCACCAGAAACCGGAGATCTGCCGAGCACGGCAGGAACCAACTGAGTTTCCACGCGGGTCACAAGAGCTGGCACTGGATTAAGGTCGCTCGCCACGGTCGGAAATCCGAGCCGTTGTGCCTCTACCAAGGTTGACCCACCACCGCAGAACGGGTCAAGCACCGTTGGGAGTTCCTGCCCCTTCTCGGCTAGTATCGCCCTGGCTCGCTTCATGGCTTCCGATGATGGAGCCGTGCCATTTTCTGGGACCAGACCCTTAATGATCTCCTCAAGTTTGGCACGCTCCTCCTCATCGCCTGGGTCGTCCACAACGGCCGCGAACAGTAGCGCCCGCCATGCGGGAGTCGGCATAGGCGCAAACCACTTGTGGACATTCTTCACGGTGCCGATGCTGCGCTCTTTCTCAGCCTTGCTTGCTTTACTGATAGCCTCTAGTGGAAGCGCGACCTCAATTAGCTTCCGCCTCCGCGGCGCCGAATCATTATTCACCCCAGTGCTCACAGCGGAGCTCCTCCCTTGTTCCAGGCATCCGGCCACGACAGCAGGAGCCCCTCGGCTTTCAGATCCCCGAACTCGGTGTCGGCGAAGGCATTGTTCAGGTACCGCACCTCATCATGTTCCGGCCCCTCGGGGTGCACGGATACAAGAGCGAGTCGGTGTTGATCGCCACGATTCTTGGCGACCAGAATTTCGTTTCGGCTGATGTAGAACTGATCCGCTCCGGCACGGCGACCCTTCACCTCGATGTGAACGAGTCGGCCTTCCGGGGTCAGGGAACGGATGTCGTATCCCGGGTTGTTGTGCGCCATCTCTTCAGGAACGCGCCCCAGTGCCCTCTCGACTCTCAGTACGGCGGCAACTGCCCGGCGGTCGGTCTCGTATCCGTCCGTCGCGTGCAGCGGTGCTAGAGAACTCCCGCCGTCCCCAGGCCCAACTGCCCTGGCCAGCCAGCCAATCGGGACGATCAGCGCGTGGCCGGCCACCACCGGTGGCTTGGGCTGTAGTGATGCGTCCTTCTCCAGATCAGCCAGCCGCTGTTCGCGGCGCAGCTCAAGTTCCTCAGCCCATGAGCGCGCTCGCTCCGGCCTGTGGCGGACCCGCTTTCCTACTGCGAGATCCTGCTCCAACTTGCCAGCCTGCGCGTACCAGTAGCTGATCTCCTGTTTGAGGCGCTGTTCGACCTGAGTGCGAGTGCGGTCGATGACAGGCAGGAGGCGTTCGCGAGCTGAAGCGAGGTGCTCGGGAACGGCTTCCTGAATCGCCCAGTCCAGAGCCCGTGCACTGCCGCCGTCGCGCAACCACTCTTCGTCCAGCAGGACCTTTATGGCTTTGGCCTCCAGCGGAGTCGGCGGCCGGTAGTCGAGGTAGGGGGCCGGACCCGCGTTCCGGGCTGTGCCGTCGGGCAGCAACTCCGTGAACGCGAAGGTCCGGTCGACCGCGCGCCGGTGACCATCCAGGACGTCCTGTTCCAGAGCGACGAGGAGCTGTGGCTGGTCGCCCGGGTCTGCAGCGTCGACCAAGACTGCGCCTTTGCCGAGAAGGTGTCCGTGGCGTCGCACCGTCTCATTCAGCACGGCGTCGAAGAGGGGGTGGCCTGGTGCGATGAGGTCGGCTCGCGGCTTGCCCGGTACCGTGATGCAGTCCCGCTCGAAACACACTCGCTCGTACTTGCGCTGCACCATGCCGCCGAGGCCGTCACCGAGACGTCCCGCCTCTCGCAGGATTACCGGCACGTGGGTGATCTCGGAGCGACCGGCTTCTCGAGGCTTCAGATGTCCGCCCAGGCGCGCGAAGGCGTCGCGGAAGAAGGCTTGCACGTAGTGCGGATGCAGTCGGCGGGCCTGTGCCTCTTCCATGCGCAGCCGCACTCTGTGGATGTCCTCGATCCCCATGACCTGAGCGTCAAGGGCAAGGCCCTTGATCAGCTCGACGGCACGCTCACCGACTCGGGCGTCGATGACCTGGTCGAGCTGGGCCTTCACCTCGGGTCGGTCGCCGTAACGGATCGCTTTGACCAGCAACTCGCGCAGCGGCTCGCCCTCGAAGATCTCGCCGAGGACATTGTAGACCTTGCCCTGGTATGCCTTGCTTTGCTGCTCGATCTTGTCCAGGAGCCGCTGGAAGACCTGGCCCTCGCGCGTATTGTCGGCGACCAGATTCCAAAGGTGGCAGACCTCGGTCTGGCCGATGCGATGGATACGGCCGAAGCGCTGCTCGATCCTGTTCGGGTTCCACGGCAGGTCGTAATTGACCATGAGGTGGGCACGCTGAAGGTTGAGACCTTCGCCGGCCGCGTCGGTGGCAATGAGCACCAGGACGTCGGGATCCTGGTTGAAGGCGTCCCGAACGTCACGTCGCTGCTGTCGCGGCGTACCGCCATGGATGGTCACCACGGTCTCGGGGCGCCCGATGAGCGCACGGATCCGCCGGGAGAGGTACTCCAGAGTGTCCCGGTGTTCGGTGAAGACAATCAGCTTGCGAGGCCGGCCTTCAGCGTCCCGCATGTGTTCGTTGTCCTGGAGCAACGTGGAGAGTTCCAACCACTTACGGTCCTCGCCCAGCGCGAGGACGCGGGTGGCCAGGCGTTCCAGCTCCCGCAGGCTGTCGATCTCCTGCTTCAGCTCGGCGATGGTCAGCGCGGCGGAAGCCGAGTCGACGACCTCCTCTTCCAGGTTCTCCAGTTCCTCGCCAGACAAGTCGTCCAGCTCGCTGTCGAGCGAGTCCATCCCGGCCATCGCTGCGGAAGCAACGGGCTGAGGAGCCGTGGCAGCAAGCTCGGCCTGCTGCTTTGCCGTGAGCATCTCCTCGCGTCGGGCCTCGAGTCGTTTTCGGCGGCGTTCCAGAGATCTTGCGATGGCCTCGGGACTCGATGCGAGCCGGCGCTGCAGCACGGTGAGGGCGAAGCCGACCTGGTTACCGCGGCGGCCGTCCAGCCGCTCGGCACGGTTCATCTCGTCACGGACGTACTCCGTCACACGCTCGTACAGTTCCTGCTCGGCGTGCGAGAGCTCGTAGGGAACGGTGTAGGCGCGCCGCTCTGGGAACAACTTCCGCCCATCGAACGTGAGCAGATCCTCCTTGACCATGCGCCGCATCAGGCCCGCCGCGTCGTGCTGGTGGACTCCGTCCCGGTACTTCCCAGCGAAGCGGTCGCCGTCGAGCAGCGCCATGAACAGCTGGAAGTCCTCCTCCTTGCCCGCGTGCGGGGTAGCGGTCATCAGGAGGAAGTGCCGCGTGATCCGGCCGAGGAGGCGGCCGAGCTCGTACCGCTTGGTCGTCTTGAGCTCGGTCCCGAAATAGCTGGCGCTCATACGGTGTGCCTCGTCGACGACCACCAGGTCCCATGCCGACTCGACAAGACGTTCCTGGATCTCCTCGGAGCGTGCCAGGGCATCCATGCGCGCGATCAGACGCGGGTGCTTGTCGAAGACGCTGCCGTCGATGGTGGAGTCGATGAGTTGCTTGGTGAGCAGCGTGAAGTCGAGCCCGAACTTCTCCAGAAGCTCGTCCTGCCACTGTTCGACGAGACCACCGGGGGCGACGATCAAGCAGCGCTCCAGATCGCCGCGGAGGGCCAGCTCTTTGACATAAAGGCCAGCCATGATCGTCTTTCCAGCGCCGGGGTCGTCAGCTAGCAGGAACCGGAGCGGCGTACGGGGAAGCAGCTCGTTGTAGACCGCCTGGATCTGGTGAGGCAGCGGATCGAGCACGCTCGTGGAGACGGCCAGCATGGCATCACCGCGCGCAGCCATGCGGATACGTAGTGCCTCTGCGGCGAGACGGAACAGCTCGGGATCGGCGTTGAATCCTTCATGGGAAGGAGCGGACGTCGCGAGCGCGAGCTTGCTCTCGTGGTCGCGGTAGAGAATCGTCTCCTCGACCGTCCCGTCAGGGCGGCGGTAGGTGACCTGTGCTGCGGACGTGCCGAACATCCGCAGCGCGACGATCACGACTTCCGTACTGGGAGCAATGCCCGATATCACTCTGCCCGGCGCAAGGTCCTCAAGCCGGAGGTGGCTTTGTTCGGACATACCTAAGCCTCCTGCCGACTGCACCCATGGTCACGTGTATAACGAGCTTCAATGATGCATCAGAGCGAACATCCTGAGCCCCGAGATGCTGCGGCCTCCCCACGCGACATCCCCGGCTTTCCGGACGGGCTCCGTCGCACTTCGGTTCGGCCTCGCGATCCGCACTTCTCTGATGATTGGCAAGGTAGGTCCCGTGATGACGCGCGTCGAACTCATGACCGCCCTGTCGGGAATACGGCAAGCACAGATAGGCAGCCGCCGTGCCCCGCACAAGCCGCTGCTCATACTGTGGCTGTTGGGGCGATTCGCCGAGTCGGGCAGTACCGCGGTCACGTACGACGAGGCGGAAGCCCCTGTCAGCCGTCTCATCAACGACTTCGGCCCCGCCGTGACGAACCGCTCGCGTGCACGGGAGCGAGCCGCGATGCCGTTCGTGCACCTGGAGCGCGAGCTGTGGGATGTTCGGGAGAGTGACGGCCTGGCCCTCGGGCCGGACGTTCCGGAGCGCGGCACGGGGGTACGTGTTTAGCGCTGCAGTGACCTCCATGCTGCACCGCCCTCATCCAAGATCATCTAGGGCCATCTGCTCCGACTGTGATGCTTGGCCAGGAATATGAGTTCCCGGAATTCCAACAGCCCGAAGCGCCTCGATTCGATCGATAATGGCCTCAGCAAAAGCGGACCAGCCAACCGAAGGGACAGGCTCGACGAACGAGCCGCTACCCTTGGGGGCGGTAACATAGCAAACGGTATCGTAGAGGTTTTCTGCTAGAAGTCTTTCACAAAAGACTCCGCCGCGTTGCTGGTAAGACAGGTCCATCCATGTATCGCTTACAGGGAGTGGTGATTTTGCCGTCTTTACTGGACGGCGTGATCCCGAATCATCTTCCATAAGGTAGAAATATCCAAGCCAGGGCGGCGTCTTCCGACGTTCCTCAGAGAATGCTCGACGGACATCCGTTGCGCTTCCCACGGCCTCTTCTACTCGGTTGTTGAAATTGTTTCCATAGGATGGGCCTCCGAGCGCTTTCAATTCGAATGCCGCAACGAGAAAATTACCCCAAGTGATGACTACATCCCACTTTTTCTGAGGTCTGTAGAAACCCGGTAGCTCCAGCTGTGATGCGGTCTGAATGCAGGAAGAAGGGTACCCTGCGTCTCGAAAGAAGTTTGCGACCAGACTTACAATCGGGTCGAACTGCTTGCCGCCCCTGACCGAACCCTCGGTGCCTGCATCTTCGTCGTCGCTTTGATCTCCGGGTGCGCCGTCATCTTCGCTTGATTCCGCAACGGACACCTCTTCGGCGAGCTCGTGGGCGTCTGTCCCGGGATCCACTCCAGCAAGAATTGCGTCTGCCTTCTTCTTTGCAGCTGCCTTAGCCGCTTTTTTGGCGCGCGCTTTTCTTGCTTGCTCTTCTTTGATCTCCCAATATGAAGATATTGCGATCTCAAGGTTGCCGCGATCGACTGGCAAGTCAGTTCTCCTAATCTGGTAGCTCGCTGAGTCCGTACACGCGCAGCGAAACCGCCGTCGCGGCCGCGACATCGCGTTGGTCAAAGGCGGTCGCCAAAGCAGTCTGGTCTTCTTCAGTAATGTCAGCGGGAGAAGGTACGCGAATGCGACGTAGATATTGAGCCTGGAAGCGCAGCGTCCCCCCTCGCATCTTGACCGCATATGCTTCCACGAAGGCTTCCGCGACCTTGGATAGCAACAGGCCGCCGAGTACGCGCATGTCCCAGACATCTGAGACGATGAAGTACAAGTTGTGGTGTGGATAGAAGCCACCCTTATCCAGCACCGGATGGATCGTCAGCTTCATGTCCGGGAACAGCAGCTTGGGACGACGAGTTAGCTCGTGATCGACCTTGTCGATCGTCTTGTACCAACGGTGAGGTTGCTTCGTTGCGACGTAGCGCTTACGCAAGGCCGCACCGTGCTCTTCGAAGTAAGAGGCGAGCCGCGGATACAGTGTTAGATCAACGAGGTCACCATCAGCCGTCCAAGGGTTGACCAGGTATTTACCGTGCCAGTCCAAGCTGCCATTGCGGGTGTCTCGGACCATGGTCATCGGAAGAAGCCGGTCATGTTCTACGAGGTCGCAATTCTCCGTGAGGAACACCTTGTCAGCACCGGTAGCAATACCGATCCCGACACGTGTGCCGGTCTGTGGGTCTTCCAGCAGACTGAAGCGTTCGGTGAGGTCTTCCAACATGGCTAGTCGTGCTGGTGAGGCCGCCGGCCAAGAAGCATCGTCATCGAACCAGTGCGGCATGCGAGCACCCTGGAACGATTCTGTTGTAGTCGACTGCTTATCCGCTTTGAAATACCAGGCGGCGAAGCTGCGTGCTTGATCGGCCCCAAATGACCGATTGGTGTCGGCCGCTACTGCCACGCCTTGAGGCCGGTTGGAAATGATCGTGATGGCTGGGTAGGCGGAGACTTGATCGTCGAAGGCGTCGACATCATGCATGACCAGGGCCAGGTCCATGCTGAAGCAGCTGTTTACCAGCTGGCGCAGACGGCGGCCATACTGATTCCGCATCCATCGGTCCGCACAGATGAATCCCAATTGACCGTCGGGGTTGAGGCTTCGCAGAGCGATCTCATAGAAGCCGACGTAGATATCGGCTCGGCCGCCCATCGTGGAGCAGACACTGCGATAGGCCGCCATGCGATCGTCAGGTACGTCTTCGAGTCGGATGTACGGCGGGTTCCCGACTACGTAGTCCGCACCTTGTTCCGAGGTGGGCTGCAGCAGGTAGTCACCTTGCTGGACCCAAGCGGTTGCTACCTGGGCGGCTTCGTCGGGTTGCCAGCCTTCGTTCAACAACTCCTTCTCGACTACGCGACGACTCATCCGAACGTTGCGGGAGAGCAGGTCGAAGGCACGGACCGACGCCAGTGCATCACTGATCGGGCGCCCGTGTGCGCGGCAAGAGGTACTGATCCGTGTTGCAGCGGCCGCCAGGAACGCTCCGCTACCGCAGGCCGGCTCGACAAGGCGCACAGTGCTGAGGTCCTTCTCGGCCGTGTAGCCAAGGAGATCAAAAATGAGATCGACCACCCAGCGCCGCGTGAACACCTCGCCATGTCCCACAGCCTGCGGCGGGAGATCTGGGACGGTGCGTACGCCGGTGCTAATGGTTGAGAGAGTGGTCACGGCGACGACCCTACAGCCGGGGCAACTGCCGTGGCTGCCGTCCCTCGGTGCGGCAATTGTTCGTTGCCAGCAAGGCTAGGTGATCAGGTGTGTGCTGCCTTGTAAGGGCGGACGTGGTGGGCAGCGAGGACGCCCAGGGCACTCCAGCTTTGGAGGACGCGCACGTCACTGGCGCATCTCGGCTGATACGAACCGTCGTTGACCGCGTCATGTGGCACGCGGGCCCGGGTGCTGAGTCACGTGATGAGAAGCGCCCCATCTTGCCTGGCGTCCAGGCTTGCACTGACGGTTGCGGTGGCCTGTCTGTCACTGCCGGTCGCCGTTGAGCGGCCTCGGGGAGCCTCGGACGGCCCAGGGACGGCCCAGGAGTCAGCCGTCACGCGTCCACACTGAGCAGGTAGCAGCGGCAACATCACTCAAGCGGGACGGGAGCGTCCGGGAGCTGCTCGCTGTAGAGCCACGTGAAGGTCCGGTCGGGTTCGAGGTGTGCCTCTCCCCAGTGGACGACGTGGATGCCGCCCGCTACGTCGGCAGCAGGGACGGCACTGGCGTGAGTCCCTGATGCCATGCTTCCCCATCGATGCTCGGCAGCGTCCTGTAAGAAGTTCATCCAAACCGCTGTCTCGCCCGGTGCGGGAAAACTACAGTGGGCGGGTGCTTAAGAAGCTTCGTCTGTCCCACTTTAAGGGTTTCGCCGAGTTCGAAATCAACTTCGGCCAGCAAGTAGTTCTCGTTGGCCCCAACAATGCCGGTAAGAGCACCATCATCTCCGCGCTTCGCCTTGCAGCCGAAGAGGTTTCTTTCGCGCGCCGCAGGAACTGTCGAGACCGCTTTAATCTGGATGGAAATAGATGGGCTCTGGGACATCACCTTACTGACGGAATCGGTAATCCATCTGGTTTCGTAGGCGAAAACATTCGACACGAGTTCCGGGAGTCGGAAACGCGGCTTGAGCTGACGTTCAGTTCTGGCGCAACCCTCAAATCCGTATGGCCCGTGGAGGATCCTCCGTTTTTCTGCCTGACGAACGATGACGGGCCGGTAGTGAGCACAGGCGCAAACGCTCGATCTATTACGCCGTCAATCGGAGTAGTACCCACGCTTACACCTGTTCAGCACAGAGAGCTCATCTTGACCGAGAGATACGTCAAGGAAAGCCAGACCACTGAGGTTTTCTCAGCGAAATGATCTCCGCGAAGCAGGCTGATCGGCGCATGTCCGGATGGATCGGTCCGGGCGGCCCCAGCTCTGGACAGACGTAAAGCCCCTGGTAGGACAGGTCCCACCACAAGATCATGTCCGTAACACCAGAGGCTTCACGTTGGTCACCTATGTTGCCACGCTCGACGTCCCGCGCCATGTCGTGGAGTACCTGTCC
>NZ_JBSGBN010000041.1:0-28940 GCF_053601275.1 Streptomyces sp. NPDC004752
GGGTGCCACCCAGTACCTGCCGCCGGTGGCGCCCGGCGCGCTGCCGCCCGAGGCATCGGCCGAGGAGACCCGCTTCCTGGGGCGGGCGGTCCAGGCGCAGCCCGCGGCAGCCGGCCCCGACGCCGAGGCCGCCACGCAGTACATCGCCCCGGTGCCCGCGCCGTACGGCGGCGCTCCGGGCGGGGACCGGCAGCCGCCCGCCGAGTTCGACAACCTCTTCCGCGGCGCCGCGGCCGACCCGGGACCGGCCCCGGCCACCCAGCAGCTGCCGGCCCTCCAACAGCCGCAGGACCCGTACCCCGGCCAGCCGCAGCCCGGGTACGCCCCGCAGGGCCCCGGCGGCGGGCGGCGTGGCGGGCAGGACGGCGGCGGGCGCGGGGGGCGCGGCGGCCGGACCGGCTCGCGCGTGCCGCTGATCGCCGCCGTCGGCGTCGGCATCGTCGTCCTCGGGTTCGGCGCCGGCGCCCTGCTCAGCGGCGGGGGCGGCGACGACCGGAACGACCGCAACAAGACCGTCGCCGCATCGGCCCCCGCCGACGAGAAGTCGCCGTCGCCGTCCACCGACGCCGCCGACCCCGTCGAGCAGCAGGCCGTCGCCCTGGACAAGCTGCTCGCCGACAGCGGCAACAGCCGCGCCTCGGTGATCAAGGCGGTGTCCGACGTGAAGACCTGCCAGAACCTGGACGGGGCCGCCTCGGACCTGCGGGACGCGGCCAAGCAGCGCACCGCGCTGGTCACCCGCCTGTCGAAGCTGACCGTGGACAAGCTGCCGAACCACGCCGAGCTGACCACCGCGCTCACCAAGGCGTGGCAGGCATCGGCGTCGGCCGACGACCACTACGCGGCCTGGGCGGACCAGACCGCGAGCAAGCACGGCTGCAAGAAGGGGCAGGCCCGCACCACCGGCCAGACCCAGGCGGGCACCCGGGACAGCGGCACCGCGACGGCCGAGAAGGCCAAGGCGGCGCCGCTGTGGAACGCGATCGCGAAGACGTACGGCCTGACCGAGCGCCAGCCGACCCAGCTGTGAGGCCGGGTGGCGGACGCGGTCGGCTCAGCTGAGGTTCGCGTTCAGCAGCGTCCTGGTGACGTCCACGGCGCCCCCGCCCTTGGCCGCCGCCAGTTGGCCCTCGCGTACGACCTGGAGGGTCACCCGGGCGTTGGCCAGGCGGGACAGTCCGACGGACGCGAGCTTGCCCTGGCCCTGTCGGGGCCAGCCGAGGGTGGGGGTGAGGCCGCCCGTGCTGACCTTGACCCCGGAGTTCAGGGTCCGGCGCACGGTGTCGGCGCTCACCTCACCGCCGCCGATCTTCTCCAGCACGGCCCGCAGCGCGGTGTAGGCGATCCACGTGGTCTGCACTCCGGCGTCCGCGGGGTCGATGCGGTTGTCGCCGAACGCCTCCTTGTTGATCACCTTCTTCATCGCGTCCCAGCGTTTGTCGGAGGCCACCGGGTACCAGCCGGTGATGTACGAGCCCTCGTACGGTCCGCTCGCGCCGCCCGTCGCGTTGATCACGGTCTGGTCGACGCTGCCGAGCACGGTGGCGGTCCGCACCTGCGGGTAGTCCCCGCGGGCGCGCCGGAAGGAGTCCATGAAGGTGTCCGTGCGGCGGCCGAGCGCGGGCACCACGCACCCCTTTTCGAGCGGGTCGGCGGTCGCCGCCCGGAGCGCCTGCTCGGACTGCTCGCTGTACTCGGTGGCGTCCTCGGGCGCGAGCTGGTCCTTGGCCGCGTCGTGCCCGCCCGAGGCCAGACCGGAGTTGAGCAGTTCGGGCAGCTGGTCGCCGGCGATGCTGTCGGGGCGGACCAGGGCGACGGGGCCGCAGCTGTCGGCGAGCGCCTTGCCGAGGCCCGCCAGCAGGGCCGGCTGGCCGCCGTTGACCGGGTAGGACAGGGAGCTGGTGAACTCCTCGTTCGTCACGCCGTAGCCGCCTATGTACGGGATGCCCGCGCCCTCCAGCGGTGCGAAGTAGGAGTCGCCGAACTGGCTGTAGGAGCCGACGACTGCGACGACGTTCTCGTCCACCGCGCGCCGGGCGCACTTTGCCGCGCCCACCGCGTTGTTGTGGTCGTCGCAGGTCAGGACCTTGAGTTTGCGGCCGTTGAGGCCGCCCTGGGAGTTGATCCAGCGGGCGTAGGCCGAGGCCATGGCGGGCATGCCGGCCCGGTTGGTGGCGCTGGAGTCCTGCGGCGCCCAGGTCATCACCTTGATCGGTTCGTTCCCGGGGCCGCTCGCGGTGCCCGGGATGACTCCGCATCCGGCGGCGAGCGAGGCACAGACCACCAGCGCGCCGGCTGACAGCACGGTGGCGTTGACGGGTCGGGGGAGGACGGAGAGGGCGGAGAGGACGGTGCTGCGGATGCGTCGTCTGCCGGTCATGGTCATGCACGATTCCGGCACATCCCTAACCGGTGAGTGATCCTTGGTCAACCAAAAGCGACATAGAGGTGAATTACGGGGGCCGGTCAGGTGCCGCTGCCGGGGAACGTACGATCGGTGACCGTGCAAGGTTCGGAGAACTCTTCCCGTCGCGGCCGTCGCTCCTCCACCATGGGCGGCATGCCACTGAATGACATGCCGTGGTGGCGCTGGCGCAGCAATGTGCGCTCCGCGCTGCACATGCTCTCCGACCCGGTCTTCCAGCGGGATGTCTGGCTGGTCGGCGTCGACGGGTACGGGGACGTGACCGATGCCGTGTACCGGCTGGTGGAGGACACCTGGCTGGACAGCTGGTCCGCCGAGAAGTACGTCGGCACGATCTTCCGGGACTCCCAGGAGGCGGCGCTCGTCGACACCGCCGTCCTGCGGGTGCTGCGCATCATGCACCAGGTGGGCCCGGACGCGCCGGTCGCCGCGTACCTCGACCACCAGGGCTGGCCGGAGGCGGTGCGGGCGGCGCGGGACGCGCACGTCCGGATGGCCATGAGCGACGGGGACGACCCCGAGGCGCCGCCGCGGAGCCTTGAGCTGCTGCACATCATGACGCGGTCCGGGTAGCGGACCATGCCGCCCGCGCCGGGGTGGATGTGGGACCCTGTCCTGCATGAACGAGCAGTCCACCCGGGCCGCGGCCCCGTCCGACCAGTACGTCCTGACCCTCTCGTGCCCGGACAAGAAGGGCATCGTGCACGCGGTGTCCAGCTATCTGTTCATGACCGGGTGCAACATCGAGGACAGCCAGCAGTTCGGCGACCACGACACGGGACTGTTCTTCATGCGGGTGCACTTCTCGGCGGAGGCCCCGGTCACCGTGGACAAGCTGCGGGCCAGCTTCGCGGCGATCGGTGACTCCTTCCAGATGGACTGGCAGATCAACCGGGCCGACGTGAAGATGCGCATCGTCCTGATGGTCAGCAGGTTCGGCCACTGCCTCAACGACCTGCTCTTCCGGGCCCGGATCGGCGCGCTGCCGGTGGAGATCGCGGCGGTCGTCTCCAACCACACCGAGTTCGCCGAACTGGTGGAGTCGTACCACACCCCCTTCCACCACCTCCCGGTGGCGAAGGACACCAAGGCGCAGGCCGAGGAGCGTCTGCTGGAGATCGTCCGCGAGCAGGACGTCGAGCTGGTCGTCCTCGCCCGCTATATGCAGGTCCTCTCGGACGACCTGTGCAAGCGGCTCAGCGGCCGGATCATCAACATCCACCACTCCTTCCTGCCGAGCTTCAAGGGCGCGAAGCCGTACCACCAGGCGCACGCCCGCGGTGTGAAGCTGATCGGTGCCACGGCCCACTATGTGACGGCCGACCTCGACGAGGGCCCGATCATCGAGCAGGAGGTCGAGCGGGTGGGGCACGACGTCACCCCGGACCAGCTGGTGGCGATCGGCCGGGACGTGGAGTGCCAGGCGCTGGCGCGGGCGGTGAAGTGGCATGCGGAGCGGCGCATCCTGCTCAACGGACGCCGCACGGTGGTCTTCGCCTAGGGACGACAGGCCCTGGCAGCTCGGGAACCTGTGCCGGTCGAGAGCGCTCGGCCGGTCCGGCCTCTCAGGGGGCGCGGGGAACTGCGCGAGCAACCGTTACGACCCGCAGCCGCCTGTGAACCGCAACTCGCCCCCACAGTGGAGCGGCGCATCCTGCTGTGCGGCTGCTGCACGGTGGTCTTCGCCTGGCAGTTCGGGAACCTGTGCCCGTCGGGCGGGTCCAGCCGGTCCGGCCTCTCAGGGGGGCGCGGGGAACTGCGCGAGCAACCGCCACGACCCGCAGCCGCCCGCGAACCGCAACCCGCTCCCACAATGGGCTACATCCGGCTCAACCCAGCCGCGGCGAACAGCACGTCCCGGATCGCCTCTCGGTCCCCGGCCTGTCCCGCCGCGGCCTCCTGCGGTGGCACATGGCCCGCGGCCAGCCGGCAGAACTCCACGCCGTCCAGGGCGACATGGGCCACCTCCAGCTCGGCGGAGCCCTCCGCGCCCGGGGAGTCGAGCGGGATCAGCCACTCGCCGCCGCCCGCGCCCTCGATCTCCAGCCGGAGGCTGCGGCCCGGCCGCCCGGCCGCGACCAGGCGCGGGGTGCCGTCCAGGGCGGCCAGTCCCGCCTGCCGCCGGGCCGCCAGCGCCTCGGGCAGCATCCGGGCGGCCAGGTCGATCATGCGGTGCAGATGGCGTGGTGCGGGCGGTTCGTACGGGTAGTCCACCGCGTTTGCGATGTCCTCAGCGTGCACCCAGCACTCGAAGGCCCGGTCCAGCATCGCGTCGTGCAGCGGCAGGGTGAAGTCGCCGTACTGGACGGGCAGTTTCCCAGCGCCGCCACCGGTGAAGGACACCGTGCGCACCAGGTTGTGGCTCTGCCCCCGCCAGGGCGCCCGCACGGCACGGGTCGGCGGGAAGTGCGAGGCCCGCCAGTACGCCTCGGTGCGCGCGGCCGGACCCGTCACGCCCGCCTTGGCCACCGGGTCGTCCAGGCCGAGCGCCACCGCGACCAGCCCGTCCACCGACAGCAGATGCGCGATCACCCCGGCGACGGTGGTACGACGGCTCGTCGCCGCGTCGCCCTCGAACCACCGCAGCCGCACCGGCGCGTGCCACTCGGCGTCCCCGATGTCCTGGAGCAGCGCGTCGAGCCGGGCGGTCTCGGCGTCGTACGGCGTCGCCCACTCGGGCAGCGGGATGCGCGGCGGACGCCGGTCCAGGCAGTTCGCGAGGACCCGGGTGCGCAGCGCCGGGTCCAGGTCGAGGCTCTCGGGCCGCTGCAGCAGGCCGACCGCCTCGCGCAGCCGCCGCGCCTCCTCGGCGCAACTGCCGCACTCGCCCAGGTGCTCCTCGACGGCGGCGGTCTCGGCGGCCGAGCAGGCGGCCAGCGCCCATGCGCCGAGCAGTGATCGCAGCACGCCGTGCGGCAGCGCCGGCGGGGCGGGCGGCACCGCTTCCAGGTCGGGCAGCGGCAGCCCGGTGTCCTCGACGGAGGCGCGGGGCAGCGGGATGCGCGGCGGCCAGTCCGGTTCCGGTCCGGGTCCGGCCCCGGGCTGCGGGTCGTCGGGCCCGCCCGTCCCCGGCGGACGCCCGGCATCGCTGCCGGCCTCGCTCCCGGCGTCCGCGCCGTCCGGTCCCTCGTGGCCGTGAGGTGCGTCGAACCGCTCCGCGCCGCTCACACCGCGCCCCCGTATCCCGGCGATGTCCCGGCGTCGTGGGCGGTGGACAGCAGTTGCAGGCCGAGGCGGAGCCGGCGGCGGGCCTCGTCCTCGGTGACGCCGAGGTCGGCGGCGGTCTGCCGGTAGTCGCGGCGCTGGACGTAGGCCAGGTCCAGGGCGGCGCGCAGCGGGGCGGGCATGGAGTGGACGATGTAGTCGGCGCGGGCGGCGACCGAGGCGTGGCGCACCTTGCGCTCCAGTTCCTCGGCGTGGGTCTCGGCGTCGGCGCCGTGGGTGAGGGCGGCGGTCTCGGTGGCGCGCAGCCGCTGCACGGCGAGCCGGTGGGCCAGCGCGGCCATCCAGGAGCGCAGGGGCCCCTGCCTGGGGTCGTAGGTGTCGGGGTGTTCCCAGACGTGGGCGAAGACCTCGCGGGTGATGCCGTCGGCGGCCTCGTCGTCGCCGAGCACGCGGTGGGCGAGGCCGTGCACCAGCGAGGCGAACCGGTCGTACAGTTCGCCGAGGGCCGCGGCCTCGCCGCGCGCGAGCCGCTGCTGCATCGTGCGGTCCCAGCGGGGCGGTGCGCCCTTCTTCGCCATACGGCCCCTCCCCGTGCCCGTGTCCGTGTGCTTGCCCATGCCGGTGTCCGTGTCCGTGCCGGTGTCCGTGCCGGTGCCCGTGCCCGTGTCCAGCGTGTCTTCACCGTCTCCTCGAATGTAGTCGGCACGTTCGACGGGGCACGCTCCTTTGCGGCATTGCCCGCCCCCGGCGGACCGCAGGTGGTAATGGGCCGCCGCGGGGGCAGGTCCACATCCGATCGACGGGTCCGACGGGTCCACACCCATCGACGGGTCCACATTCGATCGAACAGGATCGAAGACGACTAAAACAAGCCTCTTCGGACCGCTTTCCGTTTCTGCTGTCGTGTTTCGGGGAACCGGCCGCTGGGCAGCCGCGCTGCAAGCAAGCGTAGGAGAAACGTCCGTTTCCGGACGGTGTCCGGGGCGTCCCGGCGAGCGAAAGGCGTGGTGGTGGCGTTCACAGTGACCGAGGACGAGCACGGCGGCTGGGCCGTGCTCCGAGTGTCGGGCGAACTGGACCTGGTTACCTCGCCGGTGCTGCGCCAGCGGGTGCACGACGCGGTGGCCGAGGGCCGGCGGCGGCTCGTGGTGGACCTCTCCGAGGTCTTCTTCTGTGACTCCAGCGGGGTCGGCGTGCTGATAGCCACGCGTCGTCTCATCCGCTCCTGCCGCGGCGGGCTGCGGCTCATCCTGCCCGCCCGGGGTGCCGACGACGGCTCGCACGTCAACCGGGTCCTCGGCGCCCTAGGGGTGCGCCGCCTGTTCGACATCCACCCCGATCTCGCGACGGCCACCGCGGAGGAGGCCGGCCCCCTGTCGGCATGACACCGCCGCCCCTCTTCTCGGCTTCTCGGCATGACACTGTTGTCGCGGAATTCCCCCGGTCTTGGCACAAGCGTCGCTTTCCCGCTCCGTGATCGGCCGGGGCGTCGTACGCTCCGTGCGAGACGCACCCCGACGTGACGTAAGGCGGCCCGAGAACACATGGTCAGCACCGAGTACGAACGCCGGATCGCAGCCCGGTTCGCCACCTTCGACCAGGACGGCAACGGCTGGATCGACCGGGAGGACTTCAACACGGCGGCCAAGGCGCTGCTCGCCGAGTTCGGCACGGCGGCCCGCTCCGACAAGGGCCAGGCGCTGTACGCGGGCGCCGAGGCGTTCTGGCAGGGCATGGCCGGGATAGCGGACCGGGACGGTGACCAGCGCATCACCCGGGGGGAGTTCGTGACCGGCGCGGTCAAGCGGCTGCGCGACAGCCCCGAGCGGTTCGCCGAGATCGCCCGCCCCTTTCTGCACGCGGCCCTGGCCGTCGCGGACACCGACGGCGACGGATCGGCCACGGTCGACGACACCGCGCGCGTGCTGCGGATCCTCGGCGTCCCGGAGGACGTCGCCGGGCCGGTGGCCGCGGCGCTCGACACCGACGGCGACGGCCGGGTGACGGAGACGGAGATCGTCCCCGCGTTCGCCCGCTACTTCACCGTGCCGGAGTGAGGCGCATCGCCGAGCGGCGCGCCTGTCCGGTGACGTTCACCGTCGAGCGGCGCGTACGCCCGGTGACGCGCATCGCGGAGCGGCGCGCTCGCCCGGTGACACTCACCGTCCGGTGCGCGAGAAGCGCTCCCGCAGCCCGTACTTGAGTACCTTCCGCAGCGTCCCGCCCCGCGGAAGGGCCTCCACCACCTCCACCTCCGCCTCCACCTGCTCCGGCAGCTTGTGCACCGACAGCCCTTCCGCGTGCAGGTATGTCGTCACCGCCTCCAGAGCCAACTCCCCGTCCCCGACGGTCGCACGGCCAGGCGCATGTGCGAACCGGCTGTGCAACACGCCCGGACGCGTGAGCAGTTCGGACAGCCCGTCGGGGCGTTCCAGGCGGTCAAACACCTGTGCGCGGACATGGTGGTGCGGGCCCAGACGGCGCGTGTGGCCGGGTACGCGGTGGCCGTCATCACCGGCGATCCGGTGGACATCGCGGCGGCTCGACTGCTCGCCGACGCGGCGGCCGTGCGCGGCGCCCGCGACCGCCTCCAAGTGCCTGGCGGCATGGGCTTCACCTGGGAGTCCGAGGTCCATCTCCAGCGGAAACGGGCATGGCCGCGGGCCCGGCGCGGCGGCGGTGGCACACCGGGCGAGGAACTGCTCGCCGCCGATCTGGTCGGCTGACGCCCGGGGGAGCTCGCCGGGCCGCGGGAGCGCCGTGCCGCCCATCATGGATGCCGCGGATCGTGGCATTTCCGGATCACGGAGCGTTGATACCTGCTTGTGTCCTCTGTGTGACTCGTCACAGCGCGGAGTCGGCCGTTCCCTCCGGTACCTTGTGTGGGATGCGAGCGGTTCCGAGCACGAGCCATGCCGGTGTTGCCCTTGAGGTGGCTCCGCATTCGGCGGTGCGCACCGCTGCTCGCAGGGCGACCGGGGCTTTCGCCCCCGCCCGTTCGAACCCCTGTCGCGAGCGTCGCACAGTATGCCGCACGCGTACTCCTTCGCGCTGGAATATGCCCGAAGCGCTTGTTGGGGTGACTGTACGTCAACCATGCTGTCTCGTAAGGGAGTCACGTTCCGTGACCCTTGCTGTGGTCGTTGTCCTGGCCATGCAGAAAATGGCTACGATCGTGGCCTTCGTCGTGGTGCTCGTCGCGGCCCTCGTCGTGGCGAGCACATGGCGTCGGGCCATGAGTCCGCCGGTTCGGATGGTGTGAGCGGTGCAGGTGCTTCAAGTGCAGCTGGAGATCCGGCCCGACCCCGCGGAGGTGGGGCGGGCCCGGAAGTGGGCCCGCTCCCGGCTCGCCGGGTCCGGGATAGCGGCCGACGAGCAACTGGCCGAGATCCTGATCCTGCTCGTCTCCGAGCTGGTGACCAACGCCGTGGTGCACACCGGGTGTCCCGCCGTTCTCCGGCTCTCACTGCCCGGTACGGCGGCGGAGTCGGCCACGGTGCGCCTGGAGGTCGCCGACACCAGCGCCCGGGCGCCGGTGCCGCGGTGCGCGGGCGGCGAGGCGACCGGTGGCCGGGGCCTCGCGCTCGTCGACGGCCTCGCCGACCGCTGGGGCTGGAGCCCGGAGGGCGCGGGCAAGCGCATCTGGTGCGAACTCGACCGGTGCGACGGGCCCCGGGGGAGCGCGGCGGTGGCGTACGGGGGCGGCGTATCCGCGTACGAGGGGCTGGCGTTCGAGGCGGTATAGCCCGGATGTGCGGTGATGCGCCGGTGCATGCATCCGTGCGCACCCTGTGTGAATCGGGCCTGAGTACTGCATCCTCGTACGGGTGTTGACGCCTTGTGGCGGTTTGATCACGCTTGTGTCTGCGATTCGCCGCGAGGGGACGGCAAGGGCTCGGTGACGGAAGCCCTCGCCGAGCGTGGGTCGGGCCGGCGCCCCGGAAGCAGCCGCACAGGACGGCCACCGGGGCGACCGGCGTACCCGTCGCCCCGACGTACGGTTCGGGCGTCGCCGACAGCAGAAGGGCGCACCGGCCCGGCCTCTCCACAGGCTGTGGACAACTCTTCGAGATCCTCGTTCTGGCCGTGATCAGGTTCAGGGTGCCGATCTCGTCGTCCGCCCCCAACGGCCCCAGTTGTTCACACGCTTGGCGATGGCGTGGAACTCGTTCACCATGAAGTCCAACGGACCGTCAGAAATCCCGGGAAGGGGCCGGGCGTGGAGAACTTCCTGGCAGCCAAGGGGCGCCTGCTCGACCGCCGAGGGCGGCTGCTGCTGGACGAGTTGGTGACCCAGACCTACCCGGTCGAGGACTTCGACAGGGCCCAGGCGGACGCGGCGGCAAGATGGTCGGCCCGGGCGGTCCTGGCCTTCCGACCGTCCGCGCGGAAGGTGCGCCGATACGCGGTGGGCGTGACACCGAGCGCCGCCTGGAGGTGCTGGCGCATCGACTGGGCCGTGCCGAAGCCCGCGTCCCGGGCCACCTGGTCGACGGAGCGGCCGGTGGACTCCAGCAGCTGCCGGGCGCGTTCGACGCGCTGCTGGGTGAGCCACTGGCCGGGGCTGACACCGACCTCCTCGCGGAAGCGGCGGGTGAACGTGCGTACCGACATGGCCTCCTGCTCGGCCAGGTCGCGCAGCTGGATCGGCTCGTGGAGGCGGCCCAGCGCCCAGGCGCGGGCGGCGGTGGTGGTGGCCAGCTGCGGGTCCGGCACCGGCCGGTGGATGTACTGCGCCTGGCCGCCGTCGCGGTGCGGCGGTACGACCATGCGGCGGGCCACCTCGTTGGCGACGGCGGTGCCGTGGTCGCGGCGCACGATGTGCAGGCACAGGTCGATCCCGGCGGCCACCCCCGCCGAGGTCAGCACATCGCCGTCGTCGATGAACAGCACGTCGGCGTCGACCCTGACCTTCGGGAACATCCGCTGGAAGCGCTCCGCCTCGGCCCAGTGCGTGGTCGCCGGGCGGCCGTCGAGGTGCCCGGCGGCGGCGAGGACGTACCCGCCGGTGCAGATGGCGGCGAGCCGGGTGCCGGGGCGGACCCGGGCGAGCGCGGCGGCCAGCTCCTCGGTGAGCACACCCTGCTCGTGGACGGGGCCCAGCTGGTACGAGGCCGGGACGACGACGGTGTCGGCGGTGGCCAGGGCCTCGGGGCCATGCGCCACGTGGACGGCGAAGTCGGCGTCGGTCTCCACCGGTCCGGGCGGCCGGATCGAGCAGGTGACGACCTCGTACAGGTGTCTCCCCTCGGCGTCCCTGGCGCGGCCGAAGACACGGTGCGGGATGCCCAGCTCGAAGGGGAGCAGGCCGTCCAGCGCGAGGACGACGACACGGTGCGGGCGGAAGTCCGGGCCGGCGGTCATGGCCCGATCCTAACGAAGGCTGTCCTACGGGCCACTCGCTGGAGCCGTTCCGGCACCGGAAGCTCTATGACGTGACTCAGACAAGCGATGCCGCGGCGGCCGTACGGCGGCCGGACGGGCCCGGATCGAAGCGTCCGTGGCGGGGCCGCCGCATGCCGGTGCACCGCGCGTGGTTCGTCGCCGCTGTCACCTTCGTCACGATCATCGGCGCGGCGGCCTTCCGCTCACTGCCCAGCCTGCTCATCGACCCGTTGCACGAGGAGTTCGGCTGGTCGCGCGGCACGATCGGCGCGGCGGTCTCCCTCAACCTCGCGCTGTACGGGCTCACCGCGCCGTTCGCCGCCGCGCTGATGGACCGCTTCGGCATCCGCAAGGTGGTCGCCGTCGCGCTGATGGTGATCGCGCTGGGCTCGGGCCTGACCGTGTGGATGACCGCGGCCTGGCAACTGCTGCTGTGCTGGGGCCTGTTGGTCGGGCTCGGCTCCGGTTCCATGGCCCTCGCCTTCGCCGCGACCGTCACCAACCGCTGGTTCGCCGAGCGGCGCGGCCTGGTCAGCGGCATCCTCACCGCCGCCTCCGCCTCCGGGCAGCTGATCTTCCTGCCGGTGCTGTCCTGGACGGTCCAGACGTACGACTGGCGCCCGGCCGCCGTCACGGTCGCCCTGGCCGCCCTCGCGGTCGTCCCGTTCGTCTGGCTGCTGCTGCGCGACCACCCGGCCGACGTGGGCCTCAAGCCGTACGGCGCACGGGAGTTCGTGCCCAAGCCGGCCCCCGTCACCGGCGCCGCCCGGCGCACGCTCACCATCCTGGCCGCCGCCGCCCGCACCGGCCCCTTCTGGCTGCTCGCCGGCACCTTCGCGATCTGCGGCGCCTCCACCAACGGCCTGATCCAGACCCACTTCGTGCCCGCCGCCCACGACCACGGCATGCCCATCACGGCGGCGGCCTCGCTGCTCGCGGTCATCGGCGTGTTCGACGTGGTCGGCACGATCGCCTCCGGCTGGTTCACGGACCGCTTCGAGCCGCGCCGCCTGCTCGCCGTGTACTACGCCCTGCGCGGGATCTCCCTGCTCTTCCTGCCCATGCTGCTCGGGCCGAGCGTCCACCCGCCGATGATCTTCTTCATCGTCTTCTACGGCCTCGACTGGGTCGCCACCGTCCCGCCCACCCTCGCCCTGTGCCGCGAGCAGTACGGCACGGACAGCGCCATCGTCTTCGGCTGGGTACTCGCCTCCCACCAGGTCGGCGCGGCCCTGGTCGCCTACCTGGGCGGCGTCTCCCGCGACGTCTTCGGCTCCTACGACATGGTCTGGTACGCCTCCGGCACCCTGTGCGCGGCGGCGGCCCTGATGGCCCTGGTGATCCGCCGCCGGCCGGTGGCACCCGCATCGGCGACCCTCTAGTCAGGGCCGAGACGGTTATGCCATTCGGGTTTGGCGGATGTGTTTCACGTGGCCGGGGGAGAATCCAGGTCGGACATGCCTTCCGCGGAGAACCGATCCGCCTATTGCCGCTGTTGCCATGCGTGGACCGGTTAGATGGCGGGTGCCATATAGCAGATGGCGTTGATGTGCTGCCCGTCGCCGTAGCGGTGTGCGGTGAGGCCGGTTTTGAGCCAACCGAGGCGCTCATAAAGGCGTATGGCGGCTGTGTCCTTGACCATGACGTCCAGCACGAGGCGTCGGTTGTGGCTCAGCCCGTAGTTCATGGCCGTCTGGACAAGGCGCTCGCCCACGGTGCGCTTGCGCGCGTCGCTGACGACGAATAGCCGGGCCAGCACCCCGATGCGGTACCCGTCGACCCCGCTCCGTGCGGTGGGAGGGGCGGGCGGGAAACCGTCCTCGGGAACGCATTGGGAAGACGCTGCACAAATGCCGAGTGCATCGGGACGGGCCTGAGGACGCCCGAGGACACCTTAGGAGCGTACTTCTAAGGACTGTAGTCCTAACGATTTTCTCAACGGTCGGAATTCTACGGCCGAATGAAGTTCCCTCGATGGAACAGCAACGGTGCGGCGTCCTCGCCGTCCGTTCCCAATGCGTTCACCCGGCCCATCACGATCAGATGGTCGCCGCCCGGGTGGGCGGCGTGGATCGTGCAGTCGATCCATGCGGCGGCGCCGGTCAGCCGGGGGGCTTGGCTGCGGCCCGTCTCATGTTCCTTGTGTGGTCTGCCTCATGGTCTCTGTGCCGCCCGTTTCACACTCCCCGTACGGCCCGTGCGGCGACCGTCTTCGCGATCTTCTCGGCGTCGATCGCCAGTTCGCGGAGCATGCCGCTGATGGGGTTGGTGAAGCCGGTGAAGTACAGGCCGGGGGCGTTCCTCGGGCTGCGTCCGCCGCGTACCACCGGCCTGCCGTGCCCGTCGAGCACGTCGAGATGGCCGACCAGACCCTCCAGGGCGCGTGTGTATCCGGTGGCGGCGATCACGGCGTCGGGTGACAGTCGGCCACCGTCGGCGAGGACCACTTTCCCGTCCTCGAACCCCTCGACGGCCGCCACGACTTCGATCCGGCCCGCCCGCACGGCGTCGACGAGGCCCACGTCCTGCACCGGGATCGCCCCCGCGGTGACCCGGCTGTACAGCCCGGTCTCCGGCCGTGGCAGCCCGTACGAGGACAGGTCGGGCACGCTCATCCTCGCCATCGGCCTGGCGAGCCGGTCGACGAGCGCGACGGGCAGGCGCCGTACCAGCACGGCCGAGTACTGCGCGGCCCACCCCGCGGTGGACCGCCGCACTATGTGCGGCCCGGTGCGCACGGACAGCCGCACCCGCGAGGCACCCCCCTCCACCAGATCAACGGCGATCTCCGCGCCGGTGTTGCCCGCCCCGACGACGAGCATGTCGCGCCCGGCGTACGGCCCGGCGTTGCGGTACTCGCCGGCGTGCAGGAACTCGCCGGTGTACGCGTCGCGCCCCGGCCAGTCGGGCACGCGCGGGGTGTGGTTGTACCCGGTGGCGACGACCACCGCGCTGCCGGTCAACTCCCGGCCGCCGGAGGCGCGCAGCAGCCAGCCCGTCCCGTCGGCCGACCGTTCGATACGGGACACCTCGACCCCGGTGACGATCTCCAGTTCATGGAATTCGGCGTACTTCTCCAGGTATCGCACCATGTTGTCGCGCGCCACCCAGCGCCCGAACCGGCGCGGGATCGGCAGTCCGGGCAGCGCCGACAGACGGCGGGTGGTGTGCAGATGGAGCCGGTCGTAGTGGTGCCGCCAGGACGCCCCGACCCGGTCGGCCCGCTCCAGGACGACGGCCCGTACGCCCCGGGCCCGCAGCGCGTGGGCGGCGGCCAGGCCGCCGGGTCCGGCGCCGATCACATAGACGGGGCGGTCGGCGGGGGTCTTGGGGGGCTGCGCGGGGGTGCGGGAGACGGCCATGAGCGGGAGCGTAATCACGCTCCACGTTGATGGGTCTCGGTCAAGACCGGAATTGGTTGCGGATTGATCACGTGTGTAGGGGGAGTGGGCGGGGGCTGTGACGTAGCACACCCGGATGTGCGCGAATCCGGGTGCCCGCCCGCACGGACCCGTCCGACCGCCCTTGCGGACCTGTCCAACCGCCCCCACGGTCCAACCGCCCCCACGGTCCGACCGCCCCCACGGTCCGACCGCCCGCACGATCCCGACCGGTCGGGGTGCCGGTGTTCCGGCCCGTGGCCGGGTGACCGGACCCGGGCCCGGGGCGGCGGCCGACGGGCTTGAATGAACCCATGGCCCCGACGCACGAACACCACTCAGCCCCCGTCCGCACCCCCGCCCCGCTCCCGGTCCCACGGCAGCCGGAGCCGCACGGCCACGGTCTGCGGCTGCGCCTGTGGGACGTGCGGTCGGACGCCGACGTGACGGCCTGGTTCCGCGGCCGGACCGATCCCGACTTCCGGCGCTGGAACACCCCGCTGCGCATCGCCGCCGACCTGGACGGCGCACGCGCGTCGCTGCGCGCGCAGGTGCAGAGCGCGGTGGACGGCTCCTGCGTGCCCTTCTGCGTCACGGACGCGGCCACGGGCACGACACTCGGCCACGTCGGCGTCAACGCGATCGACCACGCCCTGCGCCTGGCCCGCGTCGGCTACTGGGTGCTGCCCGAGGCGCGCGGACAGCGGGTCGCCACGCGGGCGCTCGCCGTCGCCGCCCGCTGGGCATTCGCGGAACTGGGGATGCACCGCCTGGAACTCGGCCATGCACTCGGCCACGACGCGTCATGCCGGATCGCGCAGACATGCGGCTTCCGGTACGAGGGGACACTGCGGGACGCGATGTTCGCGGCGGAACGGCACGACACGTTCCGGGACGTGCATCTGCACGCCCGGCTCGCCACGGACGCGGAGCCGGACATCGCCCCGTCCTGAACCGGGTACCCGTCCTGGACCGAGTAGGGGGCCGGTGTGCCGCGGACACGGGCGCGGGCGGCATCATGGGGATCTTTCGAGCCCCCTGCCTCCAGGCTGGGGAGGATGCCAAGGGAGGCATGCCCTGTGACCCGCACCTGGTATCTGACCGAAGACCTCGGCGAATTCCTCGCCCGGGCCGGGGACTTCCTGCGTTCCCGCCCGGCCCTGCACACAGTGCCCCTGACGGTGACCGACACCCTGCGCAGCAGCCAACCGCAGGTCTACGGTGAGCGGAAACCGCTGTACGGCGTGCTCGGCGAGGAGGCCGGCGGGGTCCGGGCGGCCCTGCTGCACACGCCTCCGCACCCGCTGAATCTGACGCCGCTCGCACCCGGGGAGGCCGAGGAACTGGCCGCCCGCCTGCTCGCGCGCGGCCACGTTGTACCGGGGGTGGTGGCGGAGCAGGAGACGGCCGCGGCGTTCACGGCGGCCTGGGAACGGACGTCGACCGGCGCCTTCGGCACCCTCCAGCAGCGGCAACGGCTCTATCGGCTGGGCGAGTTGACGGTTCCGGAGCCGGTGCCGCAGGGCCGGGCGAGGGTGGCCGGGGCGGCGGACCGGGAACGGGTGCGGCGCTGGTACGAGGAGTTCGTGGCGGCGGTCGGCCAGAGCGCCTTTGCCACCTCTTCCGCGGACTGGGCCGACCGGCGCATCGCCCACGGCGGCGTCACCCTCTGGGAGGCCCCCGACGGCACCCCCGTCGCGATGGCCGCCCTCACCCCGAAGAACGCGGGCCAGATCCGGGTGACCACCGTCTACACCCCGGCCCAGCTGCGCGGACGCGGCTACGCGGGTGCGGTCACCGCGACGGTGAGCCGAGCCGCGCAGCAGGCCGGCGCACAGGAGGTCCTGCTGTTCGCGGACCTCGCCAACCCGACGAGCAACGGCCTGTACCAGCGGATCGGTTACCGGCCCGTCGCCGACTTCGCGGTGTACGACTTCGCCGAGGGGCAGTAGGCGGGGGCGGTTCGGTAGGCGGGAGCGGGAGCGGGGGTTACGGCCACAGCAGTTCCCGTACCCAACGCCCCTCCTTCTGCGTATAGATGAGGCGTACGTGGCGGCGGTTCGCATCCCCCTGGAAGAACTCGACCTCCTCCGGGCGGAGCCGGTACAGCGTCCAGGTCGGTGCCGGGGCCGTCGGATCCTCCTGTGCCCGCTGCCAGGCGGCCTCCGATGCGCGCCGCAGCTCCTCCGGCGACGGCAGTACATCGCTCTGGCGGCCGGTGAGCGCCGCGGCCAGCGCCCCCGTCGAACGCGCGTGCAGATCCGCCTGGCTCTGTTCCGGCGAAGCCGGTGCGACCGGCCCCCGCACCCGGACCTGACGGCCCAGCACCGGCCAGTAGAAGGCGAGCGCCGCGTACGGCCGTGCGGCCAACTGGCGGCCCTTGCGGCTCGTGGCGTGCGTGGCGAACGACCAGCCCGCCGCGTCCGCGCCGTGCAGCATCACGATCCGCACGTCCGGCCTGCCGTCCTCGCCCGCCGTCGCCAGCGACATCGTGTGCGGCTCGGGCTGACCGGCCGCGACCGCCTCCGCGAACCACGCGGTGAACAGGGGCAGGGGGGTGTCGGGGGCGGCGGCCGGGTCGAAGGGCGGCAGCTCCGTGACCACCGGATCCCACACCCGCAACGACCGCAACAACTCATGAAGATCCGTTCCCATGCGCCCGAGTATGACCCCGGCCACGCTCCGGCGACGGATCTTCAGCCGGGTGAGCCAGGAGGCATGGCGCCTACCTCGGTGTTGTCGGCTGGATACCACGCATCGTGGTGGTTCACTAACCCCATGTGTCGTGAACTACCACGCGTACGAGATGGCTTGACGCCACGTCACACGGCTACAGCGGTACCGAGTACCGAGTTGTTCGTCGGCAAGGCGTGCACGTTCCTCGTACGAGTCAAGGGAAGGTCCGACGATGACGGCATTGATCGTGTGGAGCGGGGGCGACGGGGGCAGCGGCGGCGACGGGGACAACCTCCCCGGCCGGCCCTGGACGCCGCCCCCGCCGCCCCCGGACGGCGGCAGCCCCGAAGGCGACGGGAAGCACCGCAAGTGACGCTCACCCCTGAGCAGGAAGGCCGCGCCGGTGAACGAGCCGGCGAGGTCCCTCCGCGACATCGGAGCGGTCCGGTCCACCGGCTGCGCCCCGGGCTGCCGACTGCGCCGGGGTCTTCGGGCGGGTGGAGGTGACGGTCTGATGGCCGTCATCGGGGTGCGGCTGGTGCAGCGGGTGTCCGTCACCCGGGGGTTCGCGAAGGTCGCCCCGCATGTGCTGCCCGTGCTCGATCGGGCGGTCCACCGGCTCACCCGGGGCAGGGTGCTGCTCAGCGACCTGCTGTTCCCCGGAGTGATCCTCACGTCCGCCGGGGCCCGCAGCGGGCTGCCGCGGCGCACGCCGCTCGCCTGCCTGCCCGAGGAGGGCGGGCGCAGCTGGCTGCTCGTCGGGTCCAACTTCGGGCGTACGGACCATCCGGCCTGGACGTACAACCTGCTCGCCCGGCCCGAGGCGTCGATCAGCCTGCGGGGTGAGGAGATCGCCGTCACGGCCCGGCTGCTGGAGGGCGAGGAGCGGGCGGCGGCGTGGCAGGCGCTGCTGATGTTCTGGCCGCCGTACGCGACATATCAGGCCCGGGTGGAGCGGCAGCTCCGGGTCTTCCGGCTGCGTCGTCGTTGAGCGCTCTGCCCAGGAGGGCCGGGAGGGCCGGGACGGCCGTGAGGTGTCAACCTGCGGCTGCGGCTACGGGGCGGGCGGCTGGGTCGAGTACGTACGGGAGGCGTCGTGGCTGCTGGGCGGCCCCGGCCAGCAGCTGCGGGTGGCCACCGCCGACCTCGCCGCCGTCCGGCGGCTGTACGACGAGCGGTCGGCGACCCTGCCGGGGGTGCGGCGGCTGACGTCCACGCTGGTCATGCTGGTCATGAAGCAGGTGGTGCGGACCGCCCGCTACCCGCGGAGGCGCGTACAAAGCACGGCAGGCGGCGGCCCACCCATGTGGACCTCCGCCCGCATGACAGGACTTGGGGTGCCCGGAAACTGAACGCGCCAATGGAGCCGCCTACTTCGTCGGCTTCCTACCGGTCACGCCCAGATGGACCAACAGCGCCAGATTCGGCTTGAGTTCGGCCTGTTTGACGCCCCAGGACTGGAAGCCCTTCTGGTGCGAGGCCGCAGCGGCGAGCATCGTGACCAGCGAGCCCGCAACGGCGGCGGGATTGACGTCCTTGTCGACCCGGCCCTTCGCCTGGAGTTCGGCGATGGACTCGGAGAGGGAGGTGTTCACCGAGTTGAGGATCTTCATGCGGAGCTTGTAGAACCGCTTGTCCCCCTCGGCGGCACCGAGGTCCACGACCCGCAGGATCGCGTCGTTCCTGCGCCAGAACTCCAGGAATCCGTCCACGAGTTCCTGCGCGGTCTGCCAGCCGGCCTTGCCGGTCCAGGTCCGTCCCGCCAGTAGCTCGGTCAACCCGGCGCCCTCGGCGGCCATTTGCTCGGCGATCTCCAGGACGGCACCTTCGACGTCCGGGAAGTACTGGTAGAAGGTCGCGGGCGAAGTGCCCGCTTTCCGGGCGACATCGATGACCTTGACGTCCCGGTAGGGGGAGGAGCTGAGCATCTCGCTGAGGCAGTCGAGCAGCTTCTGCCGGGTCGCCTGCCCACGCCGACCGGCCACGCGGCCGTCGACGGTACGCACTTGTCCTGTCATGCCGTCAGCTTACCGAGGGGTGAGGGGAGCGCGATTCGGCCGACTGCAAATGGGGTGCATGGCGGTACGGAGGGTGACGTGCCTGGTCTGCGGGGTGCGCGCGGTCCGGTTATTTTGGCGGCATGGCCGAAAACAGGGCATCGGTGTACGGAGAGGGCGTCCCGTGCTGGGTGGACGCGCAGCTTCCCGACGTGGCGGCGGGCCGGCGGTTCTACGGTGAGCTGTTCGGATGGACCTTCGACGAGGAGGTTCCCGGCTCCGGGGCCGCCGTGTGGGCGCGCAAGGGCGGCTCGCCGGTGGCGGCGCTCACGCACAAGGCGGACGGCCGGATGCCCACCGTCTGGACGGTGTACTTCGCGACCCCCGACGCCCGGGCGCTGTGCGGACGCATCCGCGCGGCCGGCGGGCAGATCGTCACGGACCCGGTGCCCGTCGACGACCTGGGCACGGCCGCCCTGGCCGTCGACCCGGAGGGCGCCGTCTTCGGCCTGTGGCAGGCCGACGACCACCCCGGGTTCGGGCGCCGGCACGAGGTCGGCACCTTCGGCTGGGCCGAGCTGTACACCCGGGACACCGAGGCCGCCAACGCCTTCTACGGGAGCCTCTTCCGCGACGCCCTGTTCGGCGCCGACGCCGAGCCGGACTTCGGCCGTGCCCCCGTCTCCGACGTCTTCGCGGCCGAGATGCCGCCCCACTTCCTCGTCCACTTCCTGGTCGCCGACTGCGAGCAGGCCCTGGATACGGTGCAACGGCTCGGCGGGCGGGTGCAGGCGCCGTCCTTCGACGCGTCGTATGGACGTGTGGCCGTCGTCACGGACAATCAGGGGGCGTCCTTCGCGCTGCTGGAGCGCTGATGCGTCAGCACCGATGCCTCAGCACCGATGTGGCAGTACTGAGCAGTACTGATGCGTCAGCACCGCTGTGGCGTCGACATATCGATGGAATGTCTTACTTGTCATGAGACGCCCTTAATGTCGTCGGGTTCGCAACCTGTGCCCGTGGCAGGAAGAATCAGGGTGCGTGCCGCCTCGGCGGTGCGGTGGTGAGACGCTGCACTGGGCCCGCGTGCCGATGGAGGTGGCGCGGCTCGTACGGGGAGGTGGCAGGCAAGTGGTGGATCAGCTGACGCAGCACGACCCACGGCGGATCGGGCCGTTCGAGGTGCTGGGACGGCTGGGTGCCGGCGGCATGGGGCTGGTCTATCTCGCGCGCTCGGCGTCCGGACGCCGCGTGGCGATCAAGACGGTCCGCACGGAGCTCGCCGAGGACCAGCTGTTCCGGGTCCGTTTCACCCGCGAGGTGGAGGCGGCGCGCGCGGTCTCCGGCTTCTACACCGCCGCGGTCGTCGACGCCGACCCGCGGGCCGCGGTGCCCTGGCTGGCCACGGCGTACGTTCCCGCGCCGTCCCTGGAAGAGATAGTGAACGACTGTGGGCCGCTGCCGGCCCAGGCGGTGCGCTGGCTCGCCGCGGGCGTCGCCGAGGCGCTGCAGTCCATCCACGGCGCCGGGCTCGTGCACCGCGACCTCAAGCCGTCCAATGTGCTCGTCGTCGAGGACGGCCCCCGTGTCATCGACTTCGGCATCGCCTCCGGCGTCTCGAACACCCGTCTGACGATGACGAACGTCGCCGTCGGCACGCCCGCCTACATGTCCCCGGAGCAGGCCAAGGACTCGCGCAGCGTCACGGGCGCCAGCGATGTCTTCTCGCTCGGGTCGATGCTCGTCTTCGCCGCCACCGGACATCCGCCCTTCCACGGCGCCAACCCCGTCGAGACCGTGTTCATGCTGCTGCGTGAGGGCCCGGACCTGGAGGGGCTGCCGGACGAGCTGCGCCCGCTGATCGAGTCCCTCATGCAGATGGAGGCCACCGGCCGTCCCAACCCGGCGGACCTCCAGGCCCAGCTCGCCCCGCACCTGTTCGGCTCGGGCTCCGACGACAGCGGCACCGCCTCCGCCTGGCTGCCCGAGAAGGCCGTCGCCCTCATCGAGACCCGTCGCGGCGGGCGCCCCGCGGTCAAGCCGCCGCCCGTCGGCCCGCGCAGCACCGGCCGGCCCACCGGACCCGCGGTGCCGCCCCCGCCCGGGCACGACCCGATGATCCCCGCGCCCCCGGTCCCGGTCGGCGCCCCCGACGGCGGACCGGTCCGGCTGGCCGGTGCCCAGGTACCCATCGGGCCCGGCCCACGCGTCGCCGACGCCCGCGCCGCCGCGGTCAAGGCGCCCCCGCCGGAGGCCGGCCTGGTCGCCAACTGGTCCCGCCCCCGCCCCGGGGTCAACGGCGCCGACCCCGCCGTACCGGCGGCCCCGCCCGCGCCCCCGGAGACGGCGGCGGGCTGGCGCCCCTGGCGGTTCCGCATGTCCAACGACGTCTGGGGCACCCCCTCCGTCGCCGACGGCCTCGTCCACGTCACCTCCTTCGAGGTGCACGCCCTCGACGTGGCCACCGGCCGACGCCGCTTCAAGACCCGGGACGTGGCCTGGTCGATGGCGGTCGCGGACGGCCGTATCCACGCCTCCGACGGCCCCACCCTGTTCGCCCTGGACGCCCGCGAGGGCAGCGACCTGTGGCGGCTGTCCACGGACGCCTGGGTGTACTCCCTGCAGGCCGACCGGGGCACGGTCGTCACCGGCACCCGCGGCGGCGGCGCCCAGGCATGGGAGGCGGCCGGCGGCCAGAAGCTGTGGGAGATCTCCGGCTGCCAGACCGACTTCGAATCCCCCGAGGCCGGGCCTGCCGTCCACGACAACACCGTGTTCGTCTGGCAGGACGCCCGGCTGCGTGCCCTGGAGGCCCGCACCGGCGAGGAACGCTGGACGTACCCGATCGGCGACGCCGCCTCCTGCGGCATGGTGCCGGTGCGGCTGGCCCACGCCCCCGACGGCTGTGTGTATGTCTGCGCGGGCTCCCGCGTCCTCGCCATCGACGTGGCGAGCGGCCTGGTGCGCTGGCACTTCGAGGCCCCGGCGGTCTTCCTGTGCCCGCCGGCCTTCGTCCCCGGCCCCGCCGTCACCGGCGGCGGCATCTATCTGGCCGACTATCTGGGCACCGTCTACGCCCTCGATGCCGCAGACGGCCGCGACCGCTGGCGCATCGCCACCGAGGCCCGGGCCTCGATCGAGCCGGTGCTGGTCGCCGCGGGCCATGTCCACGTCGGCAGCGGCAAGGGCCTGTACACCCTGGACGCCGTCACCGGCACCCCCAAGTGGCGGTTCCAGGCGGGCGGCGACATCGTCGGCTCCCCGGCGGTCGCCGAGGGCCGGATCCACTTCGGCTCCACCGACCACCTGCTGTACACGCTCAAGGCCGACGACGGCCGGCTGCGCTGGAAGCTGGCCACCGGCGGCGAGATCACCGGCTCCCCGGTGGTGACGGACGGGGTGGTGTACGCGTGCAGCAAGGACCGCTGCGTCTACGCCCTGGACGCGGAGAAGGGCACGGGCACCGCCCGCGCGTGACGCTCCGCTTGGGGGCGTGAATGGGTTGTTGTTCGTCTTGCGGTGCGTTGTGGCTCATCGCGAGGTTCCCCGCGCCCCTTTTCGGGACGGTTCCCTGCGCCCCGTTCGGGCGGGGGCTTGCTGTCGGGTGCGGGGTGGTCGGCTAGTTGTGACGTGGTCGTGACAGGTGGGTGGCTAGGGTGGCGGCATGTACGCGCGGGGGCACACACTCAAACTCACGGCGGTGTCGGTGCTGGTCATGCTGTCGCTGACCGGATTCTCGACGGGACGTCACGGCCGTGGCCATCACCACGGCGGCGGCGGGGACGGCGGCGGTTGCAGCAGTTCCAGTCAGGATCACGACACGTCGTCGTCCTCGTCCGGCGGCTCCGGTTCGTACCGGGACACGTACCACGACGATGACGACGATGACGACACCGGCTACGGCACCGACGACGGTTACGGCACCGATGACAGTTACGGCAGTGGCGGCGCCGGTACGAGCGGGCCTGGCCGGGCGGACGCGACGGCGAGGCTGGTGAGCTGCGCGACGAAGAAGGCGCCGTACGCGACCGTCGAGGTCGAGAACCCCAACAGCACGGGCGGGACGTTCGCCGTCACCGTCGACTTCGAGGACGCACGCGGCGGCCGGATCGCCTCCGAGGTCCAGGAGGTCGATGTGGCCGCGCTCGATACCGCCACGGTGAAGGTGTACGTCGGCGGCTCCGCCCGTGCGGCCCGGGTCGGCCGGTGCGACCTGGACCCGTCGGCCCCGGCCGTCGGCTGACCCGTCGGCCCCGGCCGTCGGCTGACCCGGCCGTCCCGGCTGTCGGCTGACCCGGCCGTCCGCCGCTCGGCCGCTCGCGGCCCGGTCGCCGCTCACCGGGTACGGAAATCCCCGGTGCGGCGGGCGGCGAACAGCTCCGCCTGGCGGTGCGTGGGCAGGTTCCCCAAGAGAGACGAGGTGCGGGGCCCGGGGCGAACTCCTGGGCCGGCGCGCCCTCCCGGGCGGTCCACAGCGCGCGCACCGTCCCCTGTACGGCTCGGCCGGATACCCTGCACGGCTCGGCCGGATACCGTGCACGGCCTCGGCCGGATACCCGGCCATGGCGGCGGCGCGGGCCCGCGCGGTGGCCAACGCCCCGCCGTGCCCGGTCAGTTCGGAGACCAGTCCGAGGTTCGTGGGCGCGGAAGCGGCGCGCCGCGCGGAGATTCGCTCGGCGGTGCCCATCAGCCACGGTCAGCCATGTTCATCCATACTCATCGTCGGCGGCTTCAACGCCTACCCGGCCGAGATCGAGCAACTCCTCGCCCGGCACCCGGACATGGCCGACGCGGTGGTGATCGGCGTCTTCGATCCGCGCGCGGCGAGGCCGGCAAGGCGTTCGTGGTCCGCCGCCCCGGCGTCCTGTTGACCGCCGACGACCTGATCGCCTGGTCGCGCCGGGCGATGGCTGATTACAAGGTCCCAAGGACGGTGCACCGGGGCCGACTTGACGCGCCTCGGCCGCGGCGGCTCCCCTCCGCGCCGCCGCGGCCGATCCCCGTCTGCAGGCAGATCTACTTGCCGTCCAGGTCCAGCGCGGGCGGCGCGGGCATGGCGTTGTTGAGTGTCGTGACGGCCTCGTCCTCGGCAACCTTGGCGGGCGGCGTGGGCATGGCGTTGTTGAGTGTGGTGATCGCCTCGTCCTCGGCAACCTCGGCGGGCGGCCTGGGCATCGCGTTGTTCTTCGCCGAGACGGTCGCGTCCTTCTTCTGGTCGCTCATGGGCCTGAGTTCCTCTTGTTCGGTGACGAGTGAGGAACGCCCGTCCGGAAGCTCCCCCGAGGGCTGCCGGACGGGCGCTCGGAGCCGCAGATTAACCGGTCGGGCTCCACGTCAGGCCGCCTGCCCCCCGACGCGACGGTCTGACAGGAACGAGGATGCCGGGTGGCGATAAACGAACGCTGAACGCCGATGATCTACCGGGGAGAAGCGCATCGATCAGGCCGGGGAGAAGCGCATCGGTCAGGCCGCGGAGGCGGGTGCGAGGAGCAGGCGCACGATGTCGGCCTCCTGCGCGCCGCACTGTTCGTAGAGGTTGAGCGCCTCACGCCAACAGGCCCTGGCCCGGTCCACCTGCCCCAACGCGCCCAGCGCCTGTCCCAAAAGCGTCAGGACGTTCCCCCGCATCCGGTCACCGCCGATGCAGCCCAGGGCGAGCGCCTGTTCCGCGTGCTGGGCCGCCTGCGCGGGGCGATGCCTGGCGAGATGCACCTGTGCGATGCGGAAATTGGTCACGCCCTCCCACAGCCGCTGCCGGTGGTCGTTGAAGATGCGCAGGGCCTCGGCGAACTCGTCGAGCGCCTCGGCATGACGGCCGGCTTGGTTCAGGGCGACCCCCAGCGCGAACCGACTGTTGGCGAGTCGCACCGAGCGGCCGATCTCACTGTGTGCCGCGAGGCCGCGTTGGGCGATCTCGACCGCCTGGGCGGTATCACCCATGCCCAGGTAGGCACGGGACAGATTGCCCAGGACGGTGGCTTCGAACGGCCGGTTCCCCGCCGCCCGCAGCCCTTCGAGCGCCTGGTCGAAGAAGACCTTGCCGTCGGCGAACCGGCTCTGGTGCAGACAGATGAGGCCCCGGTTGTTGGCCACCCAGCTGACGGCGGTCGCGTCCCGCTCGGCCTCCGCGAGTTCCATGGCGACGCGGGCCTCGTCCTCCGACTGCTCGATACGACCGGAGACCAGCAGCACATCGCTGAGGACCGTACGGGCCCTGCCCTCGGCCCGTTCGTCGCCCATGGCCCGGGTGGCCTCACAGGTGGCCCTGGCCGTCATCTCGTACTGATACGAGCTGGCCCCCGACTCGGTCAGGTCCTTGGCCACCCACAGCAGATCGACCGCCCGGCGCAGCCTCCCGGTTCCCGCCGCCTGCCGTACGCAGGCCAGCAGCGGCCCGGCCTCCGTGTACAACCAGTCGAGGGCCGCCGCCCCCTCGGTGAAACTCAGCCCGGGATGGCGTGTGGGTTCCAGGTCGTCGACCAGCCGGTCCCGGGGCTGCTCGATCGCGTACACCTGCGCCGTCGACGCCAGGTAGAAGTCCAGCAACCGCGACAGCGCCGCGTCCCGTTCGCCCGGCGGATGCTCGTCGCGTTCCGCGCAGGCGCGGGCATACAGGCGGACCAGGTCGTGGAAGCGGTAGCGGCCGGGGGCCGCGGACTCCAGCAGGGAGGTGTCCACCAGGGATTCCAGCAGGTCCTCGGTCGCCTCCGGCGGCAGGTCCAGCACGGCCGCCGCCGCGGCGAGCGAGATGTCCGGCCCGTCCGCCAGGCCCAGCAGGCGAAAGGCCCGGGCCTGGGACGGCTCCAACTGGCCGTAGCCCAGCTCGAACGTCGCCTTGACCGCGAGGTCACCGGCCTGCAACTCGTCCAGCCGGCGCCGTTCGTCCGCCAGCTTCGCCGCGAGGACGGACACCGTCCAGGTGCGCCGGGAGGCCAGCCGGGAGGCGGCGATCCGGATCGCCAGGGGCAGGAAGCCGCAGGCCGCCACGACATCCAGCGCCGCCTCCCGTTCCGCGGCGACCCGCTCCGCCCCGACGATCTTCGTGAACAGGGACAGCGCCTCGTCCGGGGACATCACGTCCAGGTCCACCAGGTGGGCACCGGCCAGGTCCACCATCCGGACGCGCGAGGTGACCAGCGCGGCGCAGCCCTCCGTGCCGGGCAGCAGCGGCCGTACCTGCGCCGCGTCGCGGGCGTTGTCCAGGAGCACCAGGACCCGCCGGCCGTCCAGCACCGACCGGTACAGCGCGGCCCGGTCCTCCAGCGAGTCGGGGATGGCCGTGTCCGCCGTGCCGAGCGCCCGGAGGAACGAGCCGAGGACCGTCTCCGGTTCCGCCGCGCGCGGCCCGGCGCCCTGTAGGTCGACGTACAGATGCCCGTCGGGGAAGGCGGCCCGGGACTGGTGGGCCACATGCACGGCCAGGGTGGTCTTTCCGACGCCGCCGATCCCGGCGAGCGCCGATACGGCCATCACCCGGCCCTCGGCCTCCGTGGCGGAGGTGAGGATCTGGCTCAGCTCGGTGACGAAGGCGGCACGTCCGGTGAAGTCGGGCACGGTGGCCGGGAGTTGGGCGGGGCGGACCGGGACCGGAGGGGGCTCGGCGAGGGGCGCGGAGGGTTCGGCGAGGGCCGGGTCCGCCTGGAGGATGCGCTGCTGGAGGGCGCGCAGACCGGGGCGCGGGTCGACGCCCAGCTCCTCGGCGAGCAGCCGCCGGGTGTCGGCGTACACGGCGAGCGCCTCGGCCTGCCGGCCGCTGCGGTAGAGCGCCAGCATCAGCAGCTCGCGCAGCCGTTCACGCAGGGGGTGCGCCGCGGTCAGCGCCGTCAGCTCCGACACCGCCTCCGCATGGCAGCCCTGTTCCAGGTCCATGTCGAGGCGGGTTTCGAGGAGTTGCAGCCGCCACTCGTCGAGCCGTACCCGCTGTGCGTCGGCGTACGGCCCGGGCACGCCCGCGAGCGGCTCGCCGTCCCACAGTGCCAGCGCCCGGTTGAGTACGTCCCGCGCATGGCACAGGTCGCCTGCGGTGCGGGCCTTCTCCGCCTCCGTCACGAGATCCTGCGCCGTCGCCAGGTCCAGGGCGCCCTCGCCGAGGCCGCGCACCGCGTAGCCGCCCGACTCGCTGACCAGGACGCCGGGGCCGAGCGCCTTGCGCAGGCGCGAGGCGTACGTCCGTACGGCGGCGAGGGCTTGCTGGGGCGGCTCGGTGCCCCAGAGCGCGTCGATCAGCTCCGGCGCGGTCGCCGTCCTGCCCTCGCGCAGCAGCAGGGCGGCGAGCAGGGCGCGCTGCTGCGGGGAGCCGGTGCTGAGCGGCTCCCCGCCGTGCCAGGCGCGCACCGGACCGAGCACGCTGAAGCGCAGCGCCGCCGGCTCCTGCGCCGAGGAGCCGGGACGCCGCTGCTCCGGCACTCGCGGTCCACCGTCCATGCGTTCGTCCCCCTAGGCATCCCGAACAACTACGTCAGTTTGCCTTGTACCGGGCGGATGCGTCAGCCGTGCGAGACGGCGATCACAGGAGCGCGCGGGAGTCCGCGATTTCCTCACGCCTTCTTCGCATATTTCCGCATGGTCTTCGCGGGTTCGGTCGCCCGCACTGGAGTTGACGGACGGCTGATGGACAGTTGACGGACGTGGGCAGCTGGCGGACCATCAGTTCGCTGCTGCCGTGGGCGTCATGGAGACCCGAGCCGCAGTCCCCTCCCCGGAGATCATCCATTCCCCGGAGATCATCCATGCGTCGCCCGCTCAGCGCGTCAGGTCCACCCGCACCGTCAGCAGGTCCGTGCCGAAGGTCCGCACCGCGGCGCTGTTCAGCCGGGGCAGGCCGCGCAGGCGGGCCACGGCGTCGTCGTCCGGGAGGAGGTGCGCGGTACCGGTGTGCCAGCGTCCCTTGATGCGGACCCGGACCCGGGGATCGGCCTGGATGTTCCGTACGTACTGGGACTTCAGGCCGAACTCCGAGACCAGCCAGAAGGAGTCACCTACGCGCCGCCCGCCCACCGGGGTGCGCCGGGGCCGACCGGAGGTACGGCCCGTCGTCTCCAGCACGGTCTGCAACGGAAGCCGCCGGGTGAGCGGATTGGCCAGATGACGCTGAATCCGGGTCACGATGCGGTGCTTCAACTCTGGTCGGCGGGACATCGGATCTCCGTACGTTGTCGGGCGGCGGGAACGGGTTCCTACTTCCTGCGACGGTACGCCCATGGGTCCTCCTGGGACGGTATGTCCGTGGGCCTCATGGGGCGGTACGTCCGTGGGCGCCATGGCACGGATGGCACGGTACGTCCATGAGCGTCGAGGCCGAGATCATCCGTACCCGCCGGCTGGAACTGCGTCCGCTGCGCGTCGAGGACGCCGAGGAGATGGCCGCCGTACTGTCCGACCCCGCCCTGCACACCTTCATCGGCGGCACCCCCGCCACCCCGCAGGACCTGCGCTCGCGCTACCGGCGGTTGACGGCGGGCTCCCCCGACCCCGCCGTCACCTGGCTGAACTGGGTGGTGCTGCGGCACGCCGAGGACCGGCTGACGGGCACCGTCCAGGCGACGATCACCGCCGCCGACGGGGGACCGGTCGCCGAGGTCGCCTGGGTGGTGGGCACACCGTGGCAGGGGCAGGGCATCGCCACCGAGGCGGCCCGGGCACTCGTCGGCTGGCTCGGCCTGCGGCCGGTGCGCAGGATCATCGCGCATGTGCACCCCGAGCACCACGCGTCCGCCGCCGTCGCCGCCGCTGCCGGTCTGGAACCGACCGACGAGTGGCAGGACGGCGAGCTGCGCTGGGCCCGTGCCGTCAGCGGCGACCCAGGACGCTCGTGACCTGGAACCCGACTACGCGGCGGTGGTCGCCGACGTGGGCGGGGGCGCCGCTGCGGGGGATTACCGCCCGGTGATCTGGGTCAGGGGAGCGTGGGTC